>JAAYBP010000162.1 GCA_012730075.1 Acidimicrobiales bacterium
AGCCGCCCGCTGGATGAACCGCTGGAAGCCCGCCCTCAACGCCTTCGCCATCACCTTCGAAGGCCGACTCTTCACCACCACCCACTAGAACCGCCAACCCCGGTTACACCGTTCTCTTGACAGTCCCGTCGCTGGCGAGGCCCGCAAGATCCGCTAGGTCGATGACTGCCACGAGGGACAGCGGGCGTTCGTGCCAACGCGGCCACTGCGCCTCGTCATCGAGGAACGCTGCACCACCGAGATGCGACCTCGTCGGACCATCTCCATGGGCGAGGCGTATCGCGGGACGCGCCAGCGATTCCACGGTGACCGCCGCAGCGGCCGACAGGTGCCGCTCACAGATGGCTCTGAGCAGCTCACGGCACCTTCGAACCTCGGCGCTCTCGCTCACCGCTCAACCCCCGGCGCCGGCCGTCCTTCGATGCCGAACTTCTCCACTACGAAGCGCCAGAACAACGGAACGGCCTCCGCCACCGGGCGCTCGACCCGATCGTTCCGCCCCGTATGCGAGAAGTGCTCGATGGCGACCCAGCCCTCCCGAGCCGGGATCGGTGACCCAGGTGCCGATACCCGCAGGACCTCGGCGGGCGGAGCAGGGATCGGAGCATCGATCACCAACAGGTCGTGCATCGAAGTCGTCGCGGCCAAGCGATCACCGTTCGGGGAGGCCTCGATGCTCCGCACGATGTCGACCAGGTACCCGAACTCCGG
The DNA here is from genome assembly GCA_012730075.1 of Acidimicrobiales bacterium. Taxonomy (GTDB): domain Bacteria; phylum Actinomycetota; class Acidimicrobiia; order Acidimicrobiales; family Iamiaceae; genus Iamia. The sequence continues at coordinate 712 of JAAYBP010000162.1, forward strand.
GTTCCTCGAAGTCATGTCCTGGTAGAAGGCAAGCAGATCGGACCACGATCGGACCTTGAACTCATGGGGCCATGCCAACGACTGCACGCTCGTCTCCTCGACCAATTGAGACACCAATCGTCCCACCCGGGACCATCGCGTGCCGCGGAGTACCACTAGGTCTCGCGGAGTTTTCGCGGAGTGCGGGTCTTCCGGACCGGCCACCACGTCCCGCCGGAACGCTGTGACCTGGTGGTTCTTGGTGGAGACGATGGGAATCGAACCCACGACCCCCTGCTTGCAAAGCAGGTGCTCTAGCCAGCTGAGCTACGTCCCCGCGAGGGTGGCCACGCTACCGGCCCGGACCGGCGGCCACGGCGTCGGCCGGGTGGCCGTCGGCGGACCGCGCCGCGGCTCGATTCTGCGCGCTGAGCGGGACACCCGTGTCCCGGTCAGCGCGTAGATCAGCAGCGCACCGCTTCCACGCGCTCAGCGGGACGCCCACGTCCCCCTCAGCGCGCAGAACCGAACCACCCCCGCCGCCGCCAGCCCCGAGAGTCGGACGACGGATCGACCCCGGCTGCGGATGTCGCCGCGGGATGGTCTAGGGGGTGGGGGCGAGGCGGGCGGTGAAGAGCGTGTGGTAGGTCCACATCAGGTGGTCGCCGTCGCGCCAGCGGCGGACGATCACATCGGGGATGTCGCGGGGGCGCAGGACCAGCGCGCCGTCCTCGTAGGTGGCGGCCACGATCAGGCGGGTGGAGAAGTCGGCGACCATCACGTCGTCGAGGCCGTTCTCGAACGTGCCGTCCACGACCATGTCGTGCACGACGCCACCGCCGGTGACCACGACGCGATCGCCCGCCTGCTCGATGCGCTCCACGTGGTTCCACACCCGGTGTTCGGTGGGGAGGGGACCGGAGTCGTCCCACACCTCAACGACCCGCCACGTCCCGCGCAGGTCGGGCGCACCGGGCGCCAGCGCGTCCGTGCACCCGTCGAGGATCGGCGGGGGCATGACGTCGCCGTAACCACCCGGCGGGGTGTGGGCGCGGGGGATGTCGGCGGCCTCGGTCACGACGTCACCTCGCTCATGGCGAACAGCCACTGGCTCTCGAGGCCGGCCTCGCGGTAGCGGCCGATCGTCGCGGCGACCTCCGGGTCGCCGGCGAGGGCGAGGTACGCCTGGCGGGAGGGGTACCGCATGATCGCCACGAAGTCGAAGTGCTCTCCGCCGGTGCCGATCACCTGCGAGTCGACGTTGGCGGCGACGACGAACGTGGCGCCGTGGGCCTCGACGATCTCCTTCATCGCCCGCGAGTAGCGGCCGACCGCCTCCTGGCCGCTGACGACCTCGCCGTCGATCTCGGCCTCCGGCTTGAACGTGAGCATGTTGAGCATCACGACCGGGACGTCCGGCGGACCGCCCAGGAACTCCTCGATCTGCTCCTGGGTCGGCCACGTCGCCACGTCGATGTCCTCTCGTCGACCATTCCCGCGGACGTTCTGAGAGTACCACTCGCAAATGAGCGATGAGGGTGGTTCCAAGCAGGGCGACGGACACGGCCGAGGTCGGGACCATCGCCCCTGTCGCGGCCGCGCCGGTCGGCGGTAGGGAAGGGGTACGACCGACGCGAAGGGACGGTGCGTACCCATGTGCGACCACTGCGGATGCCGGGAGTTCGGTCCGATCGCCGAGCTCTCCGCCGAACACGAGCAGATCCTCGACCTCGCGTGGCGGGTCGCCGAGGACGAGTGGACCGACGAGGCCGGCCGCCGTGAGGGCCGGGCGGAGCTCGCCGCGGAGCTGGCGCTGCACGCGACCAAGGAGGAGCTGGGTCTGTACCCGCTGCTGATGGGCACGGGCGACCTGACCGAGGAGCGGTGCGACCGGTTGGAGGACGAGCACCGGGAGGTCCACGCCGTGCTCGACGGCGAAGCCTTCGACCGTCGGGCGTACTACGCGCTGGCCGCCCACATCGAGGAGGAGGAGATGGAGCTCTTCTCCGGGGCGATGTTCGCGTTCGGCGACGACGAGTGGGACGAGATGGATCGGGCCCACCATCGCGCCGCCCACCTCCACGGCGTCGCCCACGCCCACTAGTCCGCCCCGCGCCTCCTCCCGCGGCGGTACCGTCGTCAGCCGACCCGGACGAGGGGATGCGACGGTGCCGCGAGCACGAGGACACGACGGATCCGGTCACCGGCCCCGGCGATGGCGGGCGATGGTGCTCGTCGTGGTGCTGGCCGGGACGGCGTGCGGAGGAGACGACGCAGGACGAGCGGCCGACGACGACGGCCGCTCGACCACCGAGCAGACCACCGGTGAGACCACCGGGGACGCGACCGGGCTGGGCCCGGTGACCCGACCCGCCGCGGTGGCGCACCGCGGCGCGGCGGGGCTGGCGCCGGAGAACACGTTCGCCGCCTTCGACCTCGCCGTCGAGCACGGGGCCGACCTCATCGAGCTCGACCTGCAGCTCACCGCCGACGGCGCGCTGGTCGTCCTGCACGATCCCGGCCCCGACCGCACGACCACGGGCGCGGCCGACGACTGCACCGGCCCGATCGACACGCTCACCCTGGAGCAGGTGCAGTCGTGCGACGCCGGCTCGTGGTTCAACGAGGCGAACCCCGACCGGGCCGACCCGACCTTCGTGGGGCTGCGCATCCCGAGCCTGAGCGAGACGCTCGATCGCTACGGCACCGACGTCCGCTGGCTGATCGAGACCAAGACGCTCCTGGCCGACGACGGGAGCATGGAGCAGGCGCTGGTCGACGCGCTCGACGCGGCCGGGTTCACCGCGGACGCGGAGGTGTCGCAGCAGGTAGTCGTGCAGTCCTTCGAGATCGAGAGCCTCCGGCGGGTACGGGACCTGCGCCCGGACCTGACGTTGACCTACCTCGGCTCGC
>JAAYBP010000163.1 GCA_012730075.1 Acidimicrobiales bacterium
CGTCGGTTCCGCGACCGGTGCCCGACGTCAGGCGGTGGTGCGTCGGCGCCGCCCGGTCCGGGACCGCGGGGCCGGCCCGCTCGACGCGGTGGTTGAGGGCGAGCGAGCGCCGGGCGGCCTCGACGGCATCGCCGAGCACCGGGTCCGGCAGGCCGACCCGCACGCCCCGATCGGCGCGGAGCGTCCATCCCGCGGCCACCGCGGTCGACTCGGGCAGGTCGCCGGGCCAGGGCGGCGCCGCGCCGACGCCCGCGGCGGGCAGCACCAGGCGGGTGGTGACCGTGTGGGGCAGCGGGTGCAGCAGCACGAGCGACGCCGGGACCGGACCACCGGAGCCCTGGTTCATCTGGGCGACGGGCTCTCCCTCGACGGCCGCGGCGCCCTCGACCACGGCCACCAGCGGGTCTCGGCCGTCGGCGCCGGCCGCCCACCGCGACGGAGCCCGAGGCAGGATCGCGACGACCTCCCCGTCGACGACGACCGTCCGGGGCCCCGCGGACCCGGCGGATCCGGCCGGCCCCGTGGACCCGGCGACCAGCGGGGTCACCTCCATGCGCTCGACCGGCGTCACCGCGGTCGGCGAGAACGGCCGGATCACCCAGGCCAGCACCACCGGCACGGCCGAGCGGTTCTCGACCTCGACCACCACCCACTCGTCACCCCCGCCGTAGGCCGAACCGCGGGCCGCGAACGCCCGGTGCACGACGGTGCCGCCCGGCACCCGTAGCTCGGTCTCGACCACCGGGGCGTGGTCGAGGCGGGCCTGGGCGACGTTGGGCTCGACCCCCGGGTGGTGCCAGCGGTCCTCGGCTCCGATCGCCCAGTCGACCGAGATCCGGTGGTGGACGGTGACCAGGCCACGATCGTCGACCGTCGACGACGACGGTCCGTCGACGACGCCGATCCGGGTCCAGCGGGGGACGACGTCGTCCCGTGCGAGGCTCCGGGGCAGCACCCAGCCGCGCTCGCGCAGCGCGCCGAGCGCGGCCCGACGGGCCCGCCGCGCCTCCTCGTGCCGGTCGGGGCGACGACCGGAGCGCCGCCAGCGGCTCACCGGCGCCGGTGGGCTTCCAGCTCGGGCCCGGCGTCGCGGCGCAGGAGGCCGGTGTAGGCCTCGGACGCTGACCGGCCCTGGTGGCACACCGCCTCGACCTCCGAGCAGATCGGCATGTCGATCCCCAGCTCGCCGGCCAGCTCCATCACGACCTTCGACGTCTTGACGCCCTCCGCGACCATGTTCATGGCGGCGATGATCTCGTCGATCGTCTCGCCGCGGCCAAGGCGCTCGCCGACGTGGCGGTTGCGGCTCTGCGGGCTGATGCAGGTGGCCATCAGGTCGCCCATGCCGGCCAGCCCCGCGAACGTGTCGCGCTGGCCGCCGAGCGCCTCGCCCATGCGGGTCATCTCGCTCAGGCCGCGCGTGATGACCGCGGCGCGGGTGTTGTCCCCGGCGCCCAGACCGTCGGCCATGCCCGCCGCGATGGCGATCACGTTCTTCAGCACGCCGCCGAGCTCGCAGCCAACCACGTCCTCGTTCGTGTACACGCGGAACAGGTCGGCGCGGAACAGGTCCTGGAGCGCGTGGGCGACGTTCTCGTCGTCCATGGCGATCACCGAGGCGGCGGCGTGGCCGGCCAGGATCTCCTTGGCCAGGTTGGGCCCGGTCAGCACGCCGACCGGGTGACCGGGCACCACGTCGGTGACGATCTCGCTCATGCGGAGGCGGGTGCCCTGCTCCAAGCCCTTCGTGAGGCTGAGCACCGGCACCCACGGTCGCAGGTGCGGTCCGACCGCCTCGAGCGTCGAGCGGAACGAGTGCGACGGCACCCCCATGACCAGGACGTCGCAGCCGGTGACGGCCTCCTCCAGGTCGGCGGTGGCACGCAGCTCGTGGGGTAGTTCGTAGTCGGCGAGGTAGTCGAGGTTGCGGTGGCCGTCGTTGATCTGAGCGGCCAGGTCGGCCCGACGGGACCAGACGACGGTGGGCGTGTTGCGGGCGGCGAGGGCGGCGACGGTGGTCCCCCACGACCCCGCCCCGAGGACGGCGACGCGGATCTGCTGCACGGCTCGGGACGGTACACGCCACCCGTTCCGAGGGTCGGGGCCCGCACCGCGCGGGACCGTTACCCTCGTGCGCGATGAGCTATCCGCCATCACCCCCGGGGGGAGCACCCGGCGGATACCCACCGGGATACCAACCCGGCTACCCGCCGGGTTACGCGCCCGGTACCCCGGCGCCCGCCGGGTCGTCCCCTCCCAGCATCGGCACCGGGATCATCGTCGCCGGGGGGATCGTGATCGCGGCGCTCATCCTGCTCGCCGCGTTCATGATCGTGCGCCTCCGCGGCGACGGTGACGACCGCGTCGACCTGACCCGTGCCCAGCTCGCCGAGGCGGTCCTCGTCGCCGACGACGTACCGGACGGTGAGGAGGGGTCCGCCTCCGGCGGGTCCGACATCCGCGGCGACGACGTCGACCGCCCGTCCGCCTGCCGCTCCCTGATCACCCGGTTCGAGGACGACGACGACCCGATCAGCGTGTTCGGCGTGCACTCCGGCGACGTCGAGGTGCTGGTCGAGAACGAGGAGACGGTGGTCAGCCACATCCTCGTCAACCACGAGCACGACCTCATCGCCGGCTACCGCGAGCTCCTCGACACCTGCGACGGGGCCGAGATCGACGACGATGGGGACCCGGCCACGGTCGGCTACGACGAGATCCGGGGGATCGACGTCGGCGACCGAAGCATCGCCTTCGAGTACGAGGTCGAGTACGAGGACGGCACGTTCCGCGCCCTGATCGTGGCGTGGGAGCGCTCGGGGAACGTGTCGGAGCTCGGCGTCGCCTCCTACGACCCCGACACCGGTGAGTGGATCGAGCCGGACCGCGATCTCGCCGAGGACCTCGCGGCCACGCTCGACGACCGGCTCGACGAGGCCGTCGAGGCGGCCCGCTGACCAGCTCCCGGGCCGGGCGGCGCGCCCGCCGTCGGTAGCCTGACGGGGTGACCGCGGCCGCCGTGATCCCCGTCAAGGCCTTCGCCGCGGCGAAGCTCCGGCTCGCCCCGGCCCTCGACCCCGACGCCCGGC
>JAAYBP010000164.1 GCA_012730075.1 Acidimicrobiales bacterium
GGCGGCACCTACGAGCAGGAGTTCACCGACGACGGCCGCCCCGCCGACTGCTGGGTGTTCGGCGACCTCGTCTACATCCACAAGCGCCACGTCGCCGCGGTCGGCTACAGCCGCGACGAGATGACGATGACGCCGATGACCTACGAGGAGATGCGGCCCGGTTGCTACGAGCCGAAGGCCCGCGTCGCCGACCAGGAGATGAACCACGTCGAGGCGTCGCTCTGCTTCCCGACGTTCCCCCGGTTCTGCGGCCAGGCCTTCACCGAGCACCCCGACCGCGAGATGGGCCTCGCGTGCGTCAAGGCCTACAACGACTGGATGGTCGAGGAGTGGTGCGGCGACTCCGGCGGGGCGCTGATCCCGCTGATCATCGTCCCGCTGTGGGACGCCGACCTCGCCGCCGCCGAGGTCGTCCGCAACGCCGAGCGCGGCGTCCGGGCGGTCTGCTTCAGCGAGGTTCCCGCCCACCTCGGCCTCCCGTCGATCCACTCCGGCTTCTGGGACCCGTTCTTCGCCGCCTGCGAGGAGACCAGCACCACGATCAACATGCACATCGGGTCGTCGTCGCGGATGCCCGCCACCTCGCCCGACGCGCCGGTCGCGGTCGCCGCCTCGCTCAGCTTCAACAACGCCATGGCCTCGATGAGCGACTGGCTCTTCAGCGGCAACCTGGTGAAGTTCCCGGACCTGAAGCTCGCCTACAGCGAGGGCCAGATCGGGTGGATCCCCTACATCCTCGAGCGGGTCGACGACGTGTGGCGCGAGCACCGGGCGTGGGGCGGGGTCAAGGACCTCATCCCCGAGCCGCCGAGCACCTACTACTACCGCAACATGTACGGCTGCTTCTTCCGCGACCAGCACGGCGTCGACAGCCTCGACATCGTCGGCGTCGACAACATCACCTTCGAGACCGACTACCCGCACACCGACTCGACCTGGCCCCACACCAAGGAGATCGCCACCGGGTACATGGCCGGACTCCCCGAGGAGGCGGTCTACAAGATCATGCGGGGCAACGCGATCCGCATGCTCGACCTCGACCTCGACCGCGGCCGCGAGCCGGCCCCCGCCGACTCGGTGTTCGCCCCCGAGCCGGCCCCCGCCTGACCTCGCGCCCGACCGACACCCCCGGGCTCCCGTCGGCCCCGCATCCCTCCGACGTCGCCCCGGCCCGGACCGCCCCCGCCTAGCGTCACCCCCGTGGAAGAACCGACCACCATCACCTGGAGCGTCGCCGACGGCGTGGGCCGGGTCGACCTGAACCGGCCCGACCGCTACAACGCGTTCGACCAGACGATGTGCGACGAGCTGTCGGCGCTGTGGCGTCGGCTCCGCACCGACGACGACGTGCGGGTCGTCGTGCTCGGCGCCAAGGGCGGCAAGGCGTTCTGCACCGGCATCGACCGCGACTTCGTGCCCTCCGAGGGTGGCGTCGAATACTCGTTCTCGCCCTACACCTACGACGATCCCGGTCGCCTGCTCGGGCCCAGGAGCAACGAGCTGTGGAAGCCGGTGATCGCGGCGGTCGACGGCATCGCCTGCGGCGGCGCGTTCTACCTCCTCGGCGAGGTCGACATCATCGTGGCGACCGAGGCGTCGCGGTTCTTCGATCCGCACGTCACCTACGGCATGCCCGCGGTGTACGAGCCGCTCCTGATGCTCCACCGCAACATGCCCTTCGGCGAGATCCTGCGGATGACCCTGCTCGGCAACCACGAGCGCATGACCGCGGCGCGTGCCCACCAGATCGGCCTCGTGTCCGAGGTCGTGCCCGACGCCGCCGCCCTCGACGACGCGGTCGGCTGGATCGCGTCGGCGATCGCGTCGGCGCCGCCGTCCGCCGTCCAGGCGACGCTGCGCACGCTGTGGGCCGGGCGCGAGCTCAGCCGCCAGCAGGCCCTGTCCCTCGGCAACCCGCTCCTGCACCTGGGCATGTCCGAGGACGCCCTCGCCGAGGGGCAGAAGGTGTTCGAGGGCGAGCGCATCGTCCCCCGCGACCGCTGATCCGACCGAGGCCCGGCGTGCTGGCTGACCCGTTGGCCACCTCGGTGTTGGCTGACTCGGTGCGGGGGGCGGCGCGGCGCTTCGGCGACCGGGCCGCCCTGGTCGACCCCGACGGTCGCCCGACGTCGTACGCGGAGCTCGACCGTCGCTCCGACGCGGTCGCCGCCGCCCTGGCCGCGCGCGGCCTCGGGCCGGGCGACGTGGTGGCCCTCACCCTCCCGTCCGGCGTCGAGTGGGTGGTCGCCGCGGTCGGCTGCGCCAAGGCGGGCCCGGCGACCGCGGGGGTGAACCCCCGCCTCTCCCCCGCCGAGATCGCCGGGTGCATCGAGGTGGCCGGGACGGCGGTCGAGATCGGCGACACCGACGACGTCGTCACCCTGGAGCGGACGGGGCGCGACCTGACCCCGCCGTCGCCGCCCGCCGACCCCGAGCGCCTCGCCGCGGTCGTCTTCACGTCCGGCACCACCGGGCGACCCAAGGCGGCGACCTTTCGCGACCGGCAGATCGCCGCGGTCGCCCGGATCGACACCGGCGGCGGGTGGGGCGATCCCGACGCCCCGGCCGTCCCGATGCTCGCTGCCACCCAGATGGCCCACGTCGGCTTCACCACCAAGCTCGCGTGGTACCTGCGCCAGGGCACGACGACGCACCTGCTCGACCGGTGGCGGGCCGCCGACGTGCTCGACCTGGTCGAGCGGGTCGGCCTGCCGTCGATCGGCGGCGTCGCCCCGCAGATCGCCCTCCTGCTGCGCCAACCCGACCTCGACCGCCGGGACCTGTCATCGGTGCGGTCGCTGATCGTGGGTGGCGGCCCCTCCCCGCCGGCCCTCGTGGACGAGGCGCGCCGGCGGCTCGGGGCGGCCTACTCGATCCGCTACTCGTCGACGGAGTCCGGCGGCTGCGGCACGGGCACCGCGCTCGACGCCGACGACGCCGAGGCGCTCCATACGGTCGGCCGCCCCCGCGCCGGCGTCGAGGTGACGGTCCGCGACGAGGACGGCCGGCCGGTCCCCGACGGCGAGCCGGGCGAGGTGTGGCTCCGCTCCGACGCGGTGACCGACGGCTACCTCGGCGACGCCGACGCCACCGCCGCCGCGATCGGGCCGGGCGGGTGGCTGCGCACCGGCGACCTCGGCCGGATCGAGCCGCCCGACTCCAACCTGGGCCGGGCCGCCGCCGGGTGCCTGGTGCTGACCGGTCGCCGCTCGGAGATGTTCATCCGGGGCGGCTACAACGTGCACCCGCAGGAGGTCGAGGCGGTGCTGGGCCGGCACCCGGCGGTCGCCCAGGTGGCGGTGGTGCCCCGGCCCGATCCGGTGATGGGCGAGGTCGGCGTCGCCGTCGTCGTCCCGACCGACCCGGCCGCCCCGCCGTCGCTCGCCGACCTCCGCGCCTTCGCCGGCCCGGACCTCGCCCGCTACAAGCTGCCCGAGGACATCCGCGTCGTCGACGACCTCCCCCTCACCTCCATGCACAAGCTCGACCGCGCCCTCCTCCGCACCGACGTCGCCCCACCCCCCTGACCCTCCAGGCACCTCGTGTGGTCAGCGGCAGGCGGCGGCGAGGGTGGAGGCGAGGTCGCCGCGGGGTTCGACGACGACCCGCTCGAGGCCGAGCCAGCCCGCCAGGAGGGCCAGCTCGTCGGCGAGGGCGGCGGCGACGCGCCGAGGGTCCTCGCCCGCCTCCAGGAACGCCGAGCGCACGAGCAGCGCGGAGCCGCGGCGGTCGGCCTTCAGGTCGACCCGGGCGACCAGGCGGTCGCCCAGCAGGAACGGCATCACGTAGTAGCCGTGCACCCGCTGCTCGGGGGGGACGTAGATCTCGATGCGGTAGTGGAAGCCGAACAGCTCCTCGACCCGGCGGCGTTCCCAGACCAGCGAGTCGAACGGGCTGAGCAGCGCCCGGGCGGCGACCCGACCCGGCACGCGGGCTTCGGCGTGCAGGTAGGTGGGGCGGTCCCAGCCCTCGACCCGCACCGGGATCAGGCGGCCCGCCTCGACCAGCTCGGCGATGAGGTGCCGGGCCCGGGGCGCGTTGAGACGGTGGTAGTCGGTGAGGCAGCGCTCGGTGGCGACGCCGTGGGCGCGGGCCGCCCGGTCGAGCATCTCGCGCTTGGCGTCGTCCTCGCTCGGGTGGGGCCCGGCGAGGACCGCGGCCGGGATGCGGGCCTCGATCGGTTCGTAGAGGCGGGCGAACGTCGTCGGGTGCCGCCAGGCGGTGATCCGCCCGACGCCGAACAGGTACTCGAGCGCCCGCTTGCCGTCGGACCGCTCCCACATGCCCTCGCGCTTGCGCCCCGGCTCGGACAGGTCACCGGCCGCGATCGGTCCCCGGTCGACGACCTCCCGGTACACGGCCTCGACGTAGTCCGGCCGGTCGACGGCGATCGCCCGGGTCGTGCTCCACATGTAGCCCCGCTCCATCGACCAGGCGAGGAGCGGCCAGTCCTCGACCCGCAGGATCGACGCCTCGTGGCTCCAGTACTCGAACACCTCCCGCCGGGCGCCGAGCCGGTGCCAGAGGTCTCGGGGGTGGGGACCGAGTCGGGAGAAGAGCGGCATCTCGTGGGTGCGGACGCAGACGTTGATCGAGTCGACCTGCACGAGGTCGACCCGATCGAGCACCCGGTGGACGTGCCGGCGGTCGACCCGGCGCCCCCGCGCGCCCAGACGGGGCTCGGTGAAGCCCTGGGCGGCGAGCGCCACCCGACGGGCCTGGGCCAGGCTCAGCGACTCCGGTGCGGCCACCCCGCGACCCTACCGAACGTGCGTTCCTCACGGGCGCGGGAGCCGGGTGCCGGGCCGACGTCCGCTACGTCGGCGCCGGGGGGCCTCGCACCCGGAGGTTCCCGCCGACGGGTCACGCTCCGGGCGGGGTTCACCCAGCCCGGGCAGTTCACGCGGGCGAGGCCTCGGCGAGGCGGCCCCAGTCGGTGACCGACAGCTCCTCGGGGCGGGCCTCGGGGCGGATCCCGGCCGCCGCGAACGCCTCGGGCGCGACGACCCCGGCGAGGGACCGACGCAGCATCTTGCGGCGCTGGCCGAACCCGGCCCGGACGAGCGCGAACAGGCGGTCCGGATCGGCGGGTGACGCGGGCTCGTCGCGGCGCACGATCTCGACGAGGGTCGACTCGACCCGGGGACGGGGCAGGAACACGTCGGGTCCGACCCGGCCGGCGAGGCGGGCGGTCGCCCAGTACCGGACCTTGACCGACGGGATGCCGTAGGCCGGGTCGCCGACGTCGGCGGCCAGCCGCTCCCCCGCCTCGCGCTGCACCATCACCAGCATCCGGCGGATCGCGGGGACGCCGTCGAGCAGGTCGAGCACCAGCGGCGTCGCCACGTTGTAGGGGAGGTTGGCCACCAGCGACCACGACTCGGCCCCGGCCAGCACCTCGTCCCAATCGAGTCCGGTGGCGTCGCCCGCCACGACGGTCACCCCGAGGCCCTCGACCACCTCGCGCAGCACCGGCAGCACGTACCGGTCGACCTCGACCGCGGTGACCGTCGCCTCCGTCTCGACCAGGGCCAGGGTCAGCGACCCGAGCCCGGCGCCGATCTCGACGACGTGGTCGCCGGGGCCGACCCCGGCCAGCCGGGCGATGCGCCGGACCGTGTTCGGATCGACGACGAAGTTCTGGCCCAGCGCCCGACTGGGGGCCAGGCCGTGGCGGTCGAGGAGATCGCGGACCTCGCCCCGGGTGTGGGTCACGCCGTCGCGGCCAGCCCGTAGAACGCCTCGGCGGTGTTCCACGTCGCGGCCGCCACGTCGTCGACCGGGAGGCCCTTCACGGCGGCGACGCCGGCGCCGACGATCGGCACGTAGCCGGGCAGGTTCGGCTTCCCCCGCAGCGGCACCGGCGCGAGGAACGGGCTGTCGGTCTCGACCATCAGAGCGTCGAGCGGGGCCAGGGCGACCGCGTCACGGATGTCGTCGGCGGACTTGAACGTGACCAGGCCCGAGATCGACAGGTGGGCGCCCCGGTCGA
>JAAYBP010000018.1 GCA_012730075.1 Acidimicrobiales bacterium
CATCCGGTTCGTGGCCCCGGGGGTGTTCGACTCGTTCGTCCCCGAGCCGGCGAGCTGGATCCGCCTCTGGGTGCCCGACCCCGGCGAGCCCGAGCGCGAGCTCCAGCGGGGCTACACCTACGTCGACGCCGACCCCGAGGCCGACACCTTCGCCCTCGACTTCGTGCTGCACGAGCCCGCCGGGCCGGCCTCCGCGTGGGCGGCGGCGGCCACGCCGGGGGCCACCGTGCGCGCCACCACCTTCGCCTCGACCAAGTTCACGCCGCCCGATCCCGAGCCCGCCGGCTACCTGCTGATCGGCGACCTGGCGTCCCTGCCGGGCATCCGGGAGGTCGTCGCCGCCGTCCCCGACCGGCTGCCGGTCGAGCTGTACCTCGAGCAGTTCCACCCCGAGGACCGCGACGTCCCCCTCCCCTCCCACCCGCGGCTGCGCATCACGTGGGTCCCGCACCGCCCGGGCGGGGCCGCCCTCGCCGAGGCGATCGAGCACCGCGACTGGTCCGACTGGTACGTGTGGGCCGGCGCCGAGAAGCAGACGGTCAAGCTGCTGCGCACCGGGCTGCGCGACGTCCACGGGTTCCCCAAGGCCGACCTGAAGCTGGCGCCGTACTGGATCGTCGGCAAGCCGATGGGCGGACGGGCCTCCAAGGCGGCGCCCCGCGCCGAGGGGCACGAGGTCGACCCCGGGTTCGACGCCCCTGAGGTGGTCGAGCCGACGGTGATCGAGCCGACCGTCGCCGGGCCGGACGGCCCCGGAGCGGACGCGAGCGCACCGTCCGCGAGCGCACCGTCCGCGGGTGCACCGGACGGCGGTCCGACGGCCGCGGCGACCGGAGCGGCGGGGGCGTCGTCCGCGAGCGACGCCGCCCGCGCGGAGGGTCCCGACGTCGACGCCGCGCCCGGCGGGAGCGGTCGACGGTGGCGGTCGCAGGCCGGGCGCGAGCTGCTCGCCCCCCTGAAGGGGGTGTTCCGGCTCGCGGCCGTCGCCCAGGTGATCGTCGCCCTGATCGAGCTGGTCCCCCTCGTCCTGCTGGTCGAGGCGGCCCGCCGGATGCTGAACGGCGCCGAACCGTCCGAGCTGCGCCCCCTCGCCGTCACCGCCCTGGTGGTCCTCGGCGTCGGCACCACGCTCACCGCCACGCTGGTCGCGGTGATGCACGTGGTCGACGCCCGCTTCGCGCTCACGGTCAAGCAGCGGCTCGTCGCCAAGCTCGCCCGCCTGCCGCTCGGGTGGTTCAGCGACCGCACGTCGGGCACCGTCCGCCAGCTCGTCGTCGACGACACCGCGAGCCTCCACTACCTCGTGACCCACGCCGTGCTCGACCTGGTCGCGGCGATCACGACGCCGCTCGTCGTTCTCGTCTACCTGTTCGTCGTCGACGCCCGGCTGGCCGGGCTCCTGCTCGTGCCGATCCTCGTGTACGGGGTGATGGTCTGGAAGATGGCCTACGTCAGCGCCGAGAAGATCGCCGAGCACGGGCGCTGGGCCGAGCGGGTCGGCGCCGAGGCGGTCGCCTACCTCGAGGGGGCCACCGTCGTCCGCACCTACGGGCGGGGCGAGGGCGTCGCCGGGGGCACCGGGTTCCACCGGACGCTGGCCGACTACACGAGCTTCGTGCACGAGTGGCAGGTGCCCCTCGGTCGCCAGAAGGCGATCGCCGCCCTCGCCGCCCGGCCCACGACGTTCCTATGGGTGATCGTCGCGGCCGGGACGTTCCTGGTCACCGCCGACACGATGAGCCCGACGACGCTGCTGACGTTCCTCGTGTTCGGCGTGACGTTCGGGCCGAAGCTGCTCGGCGCGGCGTACGGCGCGGCGACCTACCGCCAGTCGATGGCGGCCGCCCAGCGGGTGGGCCTCGCGCTCACCGAACCGGAGCTGACCGTCCGGGGCCAGGCCGTCGCCGAGCCCGAGGTCGGGAGAGGACCGGCGGTCGCCCTCCGCGACGTCACGTTCTCGTACCGGGCCGGCCAGCCCGTCCTGCACGGCGTCGACCTCGACCTGCCCGCCGGGAGCTTCACCGCCCTGGTCGGCCCGTCGGGATCGGGCAAGTCCACCCTCGCCGCGCTCCTGGCCCGCTTCCACGACCCCGACTCGGGGTCGGTCGAGATCGGCGGGATCGACCTGCGCTCGGTGCCGCCCGACGCCCTGCACCGACTGGTCGGCACCGTGTTCCAGGACGTCCGCACCGTGCACGGCACCATCCGCGACAACATCGCCCTCGCCCGCCCCGACGCCACCGACACCGAGGTGCGGACCGCCGCCGAGGCCGCCCAGCTCGCCGACCGCATCGACCGCCTGCCCCGCGGCTACGACAGCGTCGTGGGCGTCGACGTGCGCCTGTCGGGCGGGGAGGCCCAGCGCCTGTCGATCGCCCGAACCCTGCTCGCCGACCCGCCGGTGCTCGTGCTCGACGAGGCCACCGCGTTCGCCGACCCGGAGTCCGAGCGCCGGGTGCAGGAGGCGCTCTCGACGCTCGTGCGAGGCCGCACCGTGCTCGTCATCGCGCACCGCCTGCCCACGATCGTCGACGCCGACTCGATCGTCGTGCTCGAGGACGGCCGGATCGTCGAGCGGGGCCGCCACGCGGAGCTTCTCGCCGCGGCAGGTCGCTACGCGGACCTGTGGGAGGCGGCGGCCGTACCGACGACGGGAGGCCGGAGGTGATCCGCCTGCTCGCCGCCCTCGTCCCCGACGCCGACCGGGGCCGGTTCCGCACCTTCGTCGCGCTCGTCGTGGTCGGCACCGTCGTGCGCGCCGCCTCGTGCGTGGTGCTGGTGCCGATCGTGCGGGAGCTGTTCGGCGACCAACCGTCGGACGCGTGGCCCTGGGTCGGTGCCCTCACCGCGCTCACGGTCGCGGGGTGGGTCGTCGACCTCCGCGCCTCGCGGACCGGCTTCGCCGTCGGCGCCGGGCTGATGGAGTCGCTCCTCGTGCGCCTGGCCGACCGGCTGCGCGAGGTGCCCCTCGGCTGGCTGACGCCCGAGCGCACCACCGCCGCCCAGCGGACCCTCACCTCGGTCGGCCCCGAGGTGTTCTCGGGCATGTCGAACATGATCACACCGGTCACCGTCGCGACGCTCCTGCCCTACGCGATCGGTGTGCTCCTGCTGGCGGTCTCGTGGCCGATCGGGCTGGCCGCGCTGGTGTGCGCCCCGCTGCTCCAGGCGGCCCGGGCCGGTTCCGACCGGCTCCAACGTGGCGCGGACGCCCGCTTCACCGAGGCGGCCGAGGACGTCGACCAGCGCGTCGTCGAGTTCGCCCGCACCCAGCCGGTGCTGCGCGGCGCGGGCCGGGCCGGCGCGGAGGGCTCCGCCCTCGACGACGCGCTCGTCCGCCAGCGCGGGGCGACCCTCGGGCTCCTCGGCTGGTCGATCCCCGGCCGGGTGCTGTTCTCGATCGCGTCCCAGGCGACGCTCCTCGTCCTCGCCCTCACCACCGTCGGACGCTGGCGGGCCGGCGACCTCGGCGTCCCCGAGGCGATCGCCGTGTTCGTCGTCATCGTCCGCTACCTCGAGCCCTTCACCGAGCTGGCCGACCTCGCCCCCGCGGTCGAGACGCTGCGGGCGACGCTCCGGCGCACGATCGACCTGGTCGAGGCGCCGCCACTGCCCCGCCCGGAGCGGCCTGAGCCGCTGCCGGCGGGTCCCGTGTCGGTCGAGCTGGCCGACGTCCGCTTCGAGGCGGGCGGGCGGGCGATCCTCGACGGGGTGTCGTTCGTGGCGCCCGCCGGGGCCACCACCGCGATCGTCGGGCCGTCCGGAGCGGGCAAGACGACGGCGCTGTCGCTCATCGCCCGCTTCCACGACGTCGACGGCGGGTCGGTGCGCATCGGCGGGCGCGACGTGCGCGACGTCGACCCCGACGCCCTGCTCGACCAGCTCGGCATCGTCTTCCAGGACGTCTACCTGTTCGACGGGACGATCCGGGACAACGTCCGCCAGGGTCGACCCGGCGCGACCGACGCCGAGGTCGACGCGGCGGCGGTGCGGGCCCGGGTCGACGAGATCGTCGCCCGCCTCCCGGACGGGTGGGACACCCGCGTCGGGGAGGGGGGCGCCGCCCTGTCCGGCGGCGAGCGCCAGCGGGTCAGCCTGGCCCGCGCCCTACTGAAGGACGCACCGGTGCTGCTCCTCGACGAGGCCACCAGCGCCATCGACTCCGAGAACGAGGCCGCCGTGCTCGCCGCGCTCACCGACGGGTCCGACGCGCCCGCGGGAGCCGACGGAGCCGGTCGCACCGTCGTTATCGTCGCCCACCGCGAGCGGACGATCGCCCACGCCGACCACGTCGTGTTCGTCGAGGACGGCCGGGTCATCGAGGCGGGCGCCCGAGACGAGCTCCTCGCCCTCGGCGGCCGCTTCGCTTCCTACTGGGACGACCGCCGCGCCGCCGCACGCTGGACCCTCTAGAACCCCAAATTTCAACCCTCCTCCCCCGATGCGGTGGACCAGGGTTGAAATCTGGGGATCTGCGGGCTCTAGCGGAAGAGGTCGTCGGCGAGGGCGAGCACCGGGTCGCGGAGGGCGGCGACCGCGGCGACGTCACCCGCGACGAGCGGCGCGGTGACCAGCGACCCGACCGCGGCCACGAGCACCTCGGCGGCGAAGCGATCCCGCTGGCGCCGCAGTCCGAGGGCCTCGACCATGCCGTCGACCAGGCGGGCCTGCACCGCTGCCCGCCGCTCGATCGCCGCCGGTCCGGCCGCGTAGGACTCGACGAGGAACAGTCGGGCGTACGCCGGACTCTCGACGATCAGGTCGAGGTACCGACCGAACAGCCGCTCGAAGCGCTCGGCCCGGGAAGCCTCGCGGAGCGCCCGGGCGTCTCCGTCGAGCACCGCGAGCAGCCCCGCCGCGGCGGCGTCGAAGGTCTGGAGGAAGCAGTCCTGCTTCGACGAGAAGTGCTGGTAGAACGTCTCCCGCGACACGCCCGCCCGGCGGAGCACGTCGGCGACCGTGGTCGCGCCGTACCCGGCTTCGACCATGGCGTCGGCGAGGGCGGTCATCATGCGGTCGCGCTGCGACCGGGCGACCTCCTCGCGGGACAGGCCGTGACGACCGCTCGGCAGCCTTCCCGGCTCAGGCGACACGGATGCGGGCCGGTCAGCCGGCGGCCGCGTGGCTGCGCAGCGGCGGCGGCACCACCACGACCGGTCCGGCGGCGCCATTCACGACCGAGCGGCTGACCGATCCGAGCAGGAGCTGGGCGAAGCCGCCGCGGCCGCGGGAGCCGACGACGACGAGCGACGCGCCCTCGGCGGCGTCGAGCAACGCGGTCGCGGGCGTCTCCTCGACGACCACCGCGTCGACGGCGACACCCTCGGTATCGCATCGGTCGAGGGCGGCGCCGATCAGGTCGGGGTCCGGGTCGAGGCGGCTCGCGTGCACGACCGTGACCCCGACGCCGTGAGCTCGCCCCTCCTCGAGCGCGAACGCCAGCGCGGCGACCGAGTTGTCGGACCCGTCGACGCCGACGACGACCGGCCCGCCGGTGGCCCCTCCGCCACCGGCCCGGATGATCGCCACGGGCACCGGGGCGTGGTCGACCACCTGTTGGCTGACCGACCCGAGCACCGTCCCCTTCAGCCGGCCGAGCCCGCGGGCCCCGACGACCAGCAGGTCGGCGTCGGCCCCGGCCTCCAGCAGGGCGCGGGCGGGGAGGTCGTTCACCGCGACCCGTTCGACGGCGGCGTCGGCCACCGTGGCGTCGACGATGCCGTCGAGCGCGGCCTCGGCGTCGGCCTGCCCGTAGTCGGCCCGGAACGCGACCTCGCCGTCGGGGCCGTGCTGGTCGAGGTAGGACCAGGCGAGCACGGCCCGTACGTCACGGCCGTGGGCGGACGCCTCGGCGACCCCCCAGCGGAGCGCTTCGCGCGCGTGATCGGATTCGTCGACTCCGACTACGACCGTCATCGCGTCATCCTGGCACGGGGCCGGTCGGATCTCGCATCGAGCGAGCGGTCGGCGTGACCGATCGATCGACGGAGCCAGGTCGGTCCGATCGTCCGGAGCCGGTTCGCACCGGTCGTCCGGCCATGCGGAGGGCCGGTCCCGCCGAGGAGCCGCCGATCACCTCGGCGCGTCCTCCCCCGTCGTCCGCGCCCGGGTCCTACGCTGCTCGCCGTGGATGCGGCACACGGGTCGGGGTGGCCCGGTCGCCGCGGATGGGAGAGGTCGTGAAGCTCGGGCGAAGGATCGCGTCGGTGCTCGCCGGCGCCGTGGCGGTGATCGGCCTGATCACGTGCGTGCTCGGCGGGTGGGCCCAACGCTGGGTCGACAGCCCGTCGACGTCGCGGGTGGCGACCGAGGCCGCGCTCGACGACGACGAGGTCACCGCCGCCCTCGCCGCCTTCCTGTCGCGGGAGGCGGTGGCGCTGGCCCGCGACGCGCTGCTCGCGAGGGCCGACGCGACCGACGCCCGCGCCGTCGCACGGGTGGAGCCGTGGCTCACGACCCGCCTGGAGGCGGTCGTCGAGGAGCGGCTCTCGGAGCAGCTCCGCTCCGGCTGGGTGCAGCGCAACGTGCCCGGCGCGGTCGAGGCGGTCCACGCCGCCGCCGTCCGGGTCGTCGACGGCGACACCGAAACGTCACCGGCGCTCGTAGTCGACGGTGACACCGTCGCGATCGACCTCCTGCCCCTCATCTCCAACGGGTTGCGCGAGCTCCAGTCGCGCGGCCACCTGGAGCGCCTCGAGATCCCCGACCTCGCGGCGCTCGACGATCCCGCCGACCGGCGGCAGGCGCTGTCCGACGTCCTCGGCGTCGACGTCGGTGCGGAGCGCGGGCTCCTCGTCGTCTACGAGGCCGACGCGGTCGCCCGGGCGGGCGGGGTGGTCACCACGGTTCGCGACGCGCTCGCCCACGCCCGTCGGCTCCTGGTCGTCGCCGTCCCCCTGACCATCGCCGCGGCGGTCGCGTGCATCGCCGTCGCGAACCGCCGGCTGCGGGCGACCGCGGTGCTGGCCGCGGCGGTCGGGTTGGCCGCGCTGATCGTACGCATCGTGCTCGACCTCGCCCTCTCGCGCGCGGCGGACATCCCGGACGCGGCCGGCGCCCGCCGGGCGGTCGGGCTGATGATCGACTCGCTCACCAACGAGCTGTTCCTCACCCTCGCCGGGGTGACGGCGGCGGGCCTCGCCATCGCGGTGATCGCGCTGGTCGTCGCCCGGATCGCGGCGGGCCGCCTGACCGGACCCACGGCGGACGAGGGCGACGTCACGCCGGTGCGCACCGCCACCGGCTGACCCGACGCCAGGCGACACCCCCGAGCGGCCGGCTACGGGCGGCCGCGTCCTCCTTCGACCACCCCAGGCGCGGGCGTCGGCGAGGGCGGCGACGGTCGACTCGCCGATCACCGGCGTCGCCGGGAAGAGGCGGGCGACGCCCGTCGGCGCGGCGGCGTGATCGGCGAGCCGGGCCACGACCTGCGGGGCGATTCCGGTCAGGTAGAGCCGGCCGTCGTTGGCCTCGTGGTCCGCGGGTTGTGGTCCTGGGTCTCGATCCGTGCCCGCAGGCCCGATCGGTGGGACCCCGTCCGTGGGGTCCGGTCGCCCGGCGGGGTCGGTCGCGGGGTGGGAGGATCGCTCGATGCCCGCCGCCCCGCCGCCCGACGACCCCCGAGCCGACGACGACGGAGCCCACGACCACGAGGCCAACGACGGCCGGCACAACCACGGCGCCCCGGACGGCCACGCCGGACACGGCGGCCGGCACGACCACGGCCCGGATCCGGCCGGCATCGACGCCGCCGGGCTGCACGAGGTGGCCGACGGCGTGCACGCGTGGGTTCAGCCCGACGGCACGTGGTGGCTGAACAACGCCGGGCTGGTGATCGGCGACGGCGCCGCCCTGATCGTCGACACGTGTGCGACCGAGGCCCGGACCCGTCGCTTCCTCGGTGCGGTGGCGGCCACCACCGACGCCGACCTCGCCGTCGCCGTCAACACCCACGCCCACGGCGACCACACCTACGGCAACGGCTTCCTGCCGGCGGCGACGACGCTCGTCGGCCACGAGAACATGCGCCGGACTCTGCTCGACGACCCAGTGATCGACGGCTGCCCACCGGTGTGGGATCCGGTCCCGGACTGGGGCGCGGTCACCCGCCGCGTCCCCGACGTGACGGTGACGAGCGGCCTGACCGCGCACGTCGGCGGGCGGGCGGTCGAGGTCC
>JAAYBP010000165.1 GCA_012730075.1 Acidimicrobiales bacterium
AGGAGGACGAGGGTCCACGCGGTGACGACGACGGTCACCGCGACGACCACGCGCACCGCGTCGGCGTTGCCGATCAGGATGGCGGCGACGAGCGTGTCGGCGAGGGTGGTGATGTTCGCCCCGGCGATGTAGGGGAGCGTGTTGGCCCGCCGCAGGTGACCCTTGGCGACCAGGGGCACCAGCAGCGTCAGCGACACCGAGACCGACAGCGTCAGCAGCGTGACGAGGCAGCCGACCGCGAACATCGGCCACTTGCGGGTGAACCAGGCGCCGTCGGACTCGAGCCGGTCGGAGGGCGGCACCGGGAGGGCCCGGTCGAACGCCTGGAAGCCGACCAGCAGCACCACCACGCCGATCGGGAACAGCGACCAGGTCGGTGCGAAGCCCTCGACGAGGTCGACGAGCCAGCCGAAGGCCCGGTCGGTGAACGACGCCAGCCGCGGCGACGAGCCGATGTCGACCCCGTCGAACACGCCCCGGTCGAGCAGCAGGTAGCCGACGAACGCGCCGGGCACGTAGACGACCGCGGTCATCAGCAGCGACAGGACGCCGATCGACACCGGGGCCCGGCGGCTCCCCTGCTCCCGCCGCCGCAGCGAGTACACGACGCCGACCACGAGCACCACGAACGCGGCACCGAGGCGCGATCCGGTGAGCATCGTGAACGCCTGGGTGCGGGTGATGGCGCCGCCGTCGAGCAGCGTGAGCGCGGACGCGGCGACCGGCGATCCCGACATCACCAGGCAGGCGCCGAGCCAGCCGAGGCCGAGGGTGCTGAGCGCGCTGTCGGTGAAGATCGAGCCCTCGAGGGTGGGGACGAGCGCGGCGGCGCCCTCCTTCATCAGCCCGAGGGCGCTGACGAACAGGCCGAGCCCGACGATCGCGTAGAGGAGCCGGACCGGCCACGGGCGGGACGCCGCGACCGGCTCGGGGACGACGACGTCCTCGGAGGGGAGCTCACGCCCGGTGATGTGGGCGTGGCGGACCGCCTCCCCTGATTCCACCGCCCTTTTCTACCAGAGAGCCGGGAATGGTGGCCATCGCCGGCGCGGGCGGAGGGCCCGCGCCGCGCCGTGGATGGCGTACCCCGAGGGGCGCCGCCGATCGGGGTCAGCCGCCCCCGGTGGCGCCGGCGGGCGGAGCGGCCGAGGCGGTGGCGGCGGTGGCCGGATCGTCGAGGCCGTAGCGCCCGCGGACCTGGCTGGCCGAGCAGCCGCCGTCGTTCCGGCCCGACTCACCCGACAGGGCGGTGTCGAGGATCGGGTTCTCGGCGCTGAACACGCCCCACGGGCTCTCGCAGCCGGGGACGACCCAGGCGTGGCTCATCCAACCGGCCGAGCCGTCGGCCTTGCGACCGCCGCGGGCCTCGCACTCCTCGTCGGTGGTGGCGCTGTCGCCGATCACGCCGCCGGGACCGGTGCAGAGCCCGACGTGGCGGTGGTAGTGGTCGTTGGCGCCGGTGAAGCCCTGGCTGGGCTGGGCCTCGCCGTCCATCCGCACGTAGTAGCTGAGCCCGACGATGTGGGCCTCGGGGCCGTTGCCGTCGAAGAGGAGCATCTCGGGCTCCTCGATGGCGAACTCGCCGTCGACGATGTCGAACTTCATGTAGTGGGCGGCGATGCCCTGGAGGTACGGGGTGACGCGGCGGTAGCCGGCCTCCATCGCCAGCTCGGCGGTCTCGTACCGCAGGGCGGTGTCGCGGGCGAGCTCGAGATCGTCCGCGAGGGCGGCGCACTGCGCCGGGTCGGTCATCGCGTTCCACGACTGGGGCCCGAAGTGGCCGCCCATGCCGGTCGACTCGTCGGGGGCGGCGGCGTCGTGCTCGTGGCCGCCACCGACCTTGCCGGTGGAGCGCAGCCACCACAGCCACTCGACGTAGGTCGAGTCGTCGGACTTGGCCAGCTCGCTGATGAGCTGGGCGGCGGGGATCTCGCCGCCCTTCGACGCCTCGGTGAAGACGATCAGGTTGTCGAGCCCGGCGGAACCCCGGCCGTCGGTCGGGTCGGGGGTGGTGGTGGCCGTCGTGGTCTCGGTGCCGCCGTGGGAGTGCTCGTCGGCGGCCATCGAGCCGCCCTGGTAGACGTCGACGCCGAGGTACGCGGCCTCGTCCCAGTAGGCGGGGATGTTGAACTCGGTGTCGCAGCGCTCGGCGTCGATCTGGCTCATCAGCGACGCGTGGGCGGTGCCGTCGTCGTGGGCGTGGCCGTCGGCGGACTCGTCGCCGTGGCTGTGGCCGGCGCCGCCGTGGTCGGCCGCGCCCGGCGACACCATCACGACCGTCGCCAGCCCGAGGGCGGCGACGCCGAGGAGCGCGGGGGCGAGGTTGCCCCGGGCGAGGCGACGGCCCGCCGGCTCGATCAGGATGCGGGCCGACAGGAGGACCACCCCGACCTGGAGGGCGGTGGCGACGCCGTCGACCATCGTCACGTCCTCGGCGACGCCGCTGTGCGACCCGAACGGCAGGCCGGTCGTGCGGCTCCAGAGCCAGAGGCCGATGACGGCGAGGTTCCCGACGACCGCGGCCCGGTAGAGGTTGCGGCCATCGCGCCCGAGGAGGATCACGGCGGCGACGACGAGCTGGAACCATCCGACCGCCGCGAACCCGACCGGGTCGAGCAGCGAGTCGCCGGCGTGGCTCGGGACCATCGCCAGGTGGATGCCCCCGGCGGCGGCCGAGAGCCCGGCGACGGCCCACCCGAGGTGGATCCGCTCGGCGACGGGCGGGCCCTCGGACTCGGAAACGTCGACGGTGGGCTCGTCGGCAGCGACGGTGGCGTCGGTCATCGGGACCATCCCCTGGAAGTGCGGCGGGTGACGTTCGCCACCTCGCACATATCTTGCACCACTCGTGCGAATTGTGCGAGGCAGGCCCCCCGGATGGCACCCTGGAGGGTCCGACCGGCGGCGACAGGAGGCCCCGTGAAGCACTTCGACGGCAGGGTCGCGGCGATCACCGGCGCGGCGTCGGGCATCGGCCGCGCCCTCGCCCTGGAGCTCGCCCGCCGCGGGTGCCACGTCGCCCTGGCCGACGTCGACGACACCGGCCTGGCCGAGACCGAGCTGCGCGTGAAGCGGTCCGGGGTCGACGTCACGACCCGTCACCTCGACGTCGCCGACCGTGACGACGTGTTCGCCTGGGCCGACGAGGTCGTCGCCGACCACGGTCGGGCGAACCTGGTGTTCAACAACGCGGGCGTCGCCCTCGGCGCGTCGGTGGCCAACATGTCGATCGACGACCACCGGTGGCTGATCGACATCGACTACTGGGGCGTCGTCCACGGCACCCAGGCCTTC
>JAAYBP010000166.1 GCA_012730075.1 Acidimicrobiales bacterium
CGTCAGGGCGGGCCGATGATCGCGGGGAGGATGTCGCTGATCGAACCGCGGATGACCGCGTCGGCGAGGGCGTCGGCGTCGGTCGGGCCGCCGTTGACGATCACCACCCGGGCGCCGGCCCGGGCCGCGATGCCGACCATGGCGGCGACCGGGTAGACCGACAGCGTCGAGCCGACGGCCAGCAGCACGTCGCCGCGCCGGGCGGCGGCGTCGGCCGTCTCGAGGTCGGGCGGGCGGAGCGCCTCGCCGAACAGGATCGTGTCGGTCTTGAGGATCCCCCCGCAGCGGGGGCAGGGCGGGTCGGGCTCGCCCGCAGCCACCCGGGCGAGCACCTCCTCGGTCGGCGCCGAGTACGGGCACGCCAGGCATCCGACGGTGCGCATCGTGCCGTGGACCTCGACCAGCCGCTCGGGGTCGATGCCGGCGATGAGGTGGAGGCCGTCGGTGTTCTGGGTGACGAGCACGTCGAGGCGCCCCTGGGCCTGGAGGGCGACCAGAGCGTCGTGGCCGGCGTTGGGCCGGGCCCGCCAGGCGCTCGATTCGGCGCGGCGGGCCCACGCCAGCGCCCGCACCTCGGTCGAGGAGAGGTAGTGGTCGAGCGTGCTCGCCTTCTCGGCCGCCGGGTTCCGGGTCCACACGCCGTTGCGGCCGCGGAAGTCGGCGATGCCGCTGTCGGTGGAGATCCCGGCGCCGGTCAGGACGCAGACCCGCTCGGCCCCGGCGATCCAGGCCCGGACCTCCGCCTCGGCCGCGTCGACGTCGACCTCGTCCGCGTGCAGCCAGGCCCGGTGCTCGAGGCCCTCGCGCTCGTCGGTCGTCACCTCGTCGTCCATCCCGCCGAACGTACCCGCCGGGACCCCTTGACGGCGGGACGTGAATACATGAAAGTACACGAAACGCCTTGACCGTTCGGGGCGGCGCTTCCCCCTCCCCCATCCCCCATCCCCGGGAGCGACCCGTGACCGCCCTCGACCTGACCACCCCCACCCTCACCATCGAGCCCTGGACCGACCCGGTCGTCGACTCGCTCGGCCACGCACCGAGGAGCACCTACGTGGAGCGGTTCTGGCTTCCGGTCCTGGGGCCCTCGACGACCTGGCTCGTCCGGCTGATCGATGCCCGCATCGAGGCCGCGGGCGGACCGATCGAGCTCGACCTCACGGCCACCTCCGCCGCCATGGGCCTCGGACGGGGCAAGGGCCGGCACAGCCCGATCGTCCGGGCCCTCCACCGCACCCGCCAGTTCGGCCTCTCCCGACCGGGCTTCGACGCCGCGCTGGCCGTGCGCCGGACGATCCCGCCGCTCACCCGCTCGCAGGCCGACCGCCTCCCGGTCGCGCTGCGGGCGGAGCACCGCCGCTGGTGCGAGGTCGAGCGCGACGCCGGCACGCTCGACGCGCAGCGCCGCCGGGCCCGCCGGGTCGCGATCGCCCTCGCCGACCTCGGGGAGGACATCCCCTCGACCGAGCAGCGCCTCCACCGCTTCGGCATCCACCCGGCCGTCGCCCGGGAGGCGGCCGTCTGGGCCCACCGGGTCCACGCCGACGGCCGACTCACCCGGGCTCCGGGATCCGCCGCTCCGCTCGACAGCGCCCCGCCGCTGGACACCGCCCACCCACTCGACCTCGGCGGCGACGCCGCCTGACGCCCCCCTTCCCTCCCCGAACCGGCGCGCGTTTCCCGCCCCCCACGGCGGGAACCGCGCGCCACTACGGAGGAGGGGGTGCGGTCACACCGGGCGGAGGGCGGGGCGGCGGGCGGAGCGGGCGGGAGGACGGGCGGTGCGGAGGGCGGTGACGGCGGCCGCGGCGGCGGTCACCGCGCTCGACCACGACACCTCGGCGAGGTGGCCGGGGGCGGCGACCCAGTCCCCCGCCAGCCAGAGCCCGTCGCCCCGGTCGATCGCCGGACGGTCCCGCCAGGTCCGGCCGGGGAGGTCGACCGCACCGGTCGCCTCCTTGACGACCGCCCGGCGGCGCCACTCGACCCGGTCCCGCCAGCCCGGTGCGAACGCGTCGATCACCCGCTCCAGGCGACGCTCGCCGTCGTCGAGGGTCTCCCCCGACCGGAGCCCGCCGCTGAGCTGGAGCAGGTCCGATCCGGCGGGCGCGAGGTCGTCGAGCACCGCGCTGGGCCGGGTCCAGAAGATCGCCTCGTCGAGGTCCAGCACCACGTACGGGTCGCGGGCGGCCCGCAGGCCCACGTCGAGCAGGGCGACGCGCCGACCGGCGCCCGGCCCGACCTCGTCCTCGCCGAGCAGACGACGGGCCGCGCCCGGCTCGACGGCCAGGACGACCGGACCGGCGGACCGCAGCCCGTCGAGCACGGCGGCGTCGACCGCGGCATCGAGCTCGATCCTGACTCCCGAGCGCCGGGCGTGGTCGGCGAGGCCCCCGACCATCGTCGACCACCCGCCGGGCACGTAGCGGGCGGTCGGTCGCGGGTGCAGCAGCACGCGCCGCACCCGCTCGACCACGAACGCGGCCGAGAGCCGCCCGGGATCGGCGTCGAAGGTGAGCGGCCCGGCCAACCCGGCGACGGCGTCCGCGGTGCCGGGCCCCCACCGGTCGGTGGCCCACGTGCGCAGGTCGACCTCCACCGGTACCGGGCCGCGCACCAGGCCGGGGCGCAGCAGGGCGGCGGGCGGCGTCGATCGGGCCGCGCCGCGCCACCGCCAGCGGACGCCGGTGGGGCTCGGGCGCCGCGCCCCGCCGTCGAGGCCGCGGCCGCGGAGCCAGGTCCACAGCCCCGTCCCCGCGTAGAGGGCGTGCGGGCCGAGGTTCGCCGACCACGCGCCGGGGGTCGACGTCGCCCGCCCGCCGAGGCGCCGACGGGCCTCCAGCAGGCGCACCGGGACCCCCGCCTCGGCCACCTCGACCGCGGCGATCAGCCCGGCCAGTCCTCCGCCGATCACCGTCACCTCGTCGTGTCGTGTCATGTCAGGCTCCTCTCGTGGCCGTCGTCCGACCCACAAGAGGCGCGGAACCTCCGGGAGGTTCCGCGCCTCTTGTCACTGTGGACGACGCCACGATCCGCCGGGCCCAGCGCGGCGACCCGGCCGCCCTGGAGGAGGTGCTGCGCGACCTGGCGCCGTACCTCGGGCGCATATGCGGGGCCATCGCCCTCCAGGCTGGCGACGACGCTCTCCAGGAGACGATGGTGAACGTCGCCCGCCACCTGGGCTCGCTCCGGGAGCCGGCCGCGCTGCGGGGCTGGGCCCGTCGCATCGCCGTGCGCGAGGCGGTGCGGGCGGCGACCCATGGGCGCGACGTGCCGGTCGACCTGGCGGGGGTCGATCCCGCGGGCCTCGATCCCCGGCGGGTGGTCGGCGACGGCTCGACCGCGGTCGAGGTCCGGGCGGTGCTCGAGTCGCTGGAGCCCGACCAGCGGGCGGTGCTGGTGATGCGCCACCTCGACGGCCTCGACGAGTTGGAGATGGCCGAGGCGCTCCAGGTGGCCCGCGGCACCGTCAAGTCCCGGCTGCACCGCGCCCGGGCGGCGTTCCGAGAGAGGTGGACCGCATGACGACCTGGACCGATCTGGACGCGGCGGCCGCGGGCGACCGCTGGCCGGTGGCCACGCTCGATCCGCCGGCCCGCGGCCGCGCGCTGGCGGTCGGGCTGCCGGGAGCGGTCGTCCACGAGGTGGTGATCGACCGGCCGATCGACGAGGTGTGGGCCTTCATCGCCGATCTCGAACGGTCGGTGCCGACCTTCGACCGCGACGTGGCCGACCTGCGGATCACGCGCCGCGACGGCCACCGACTCACCGCGAGGACGAGGTCGCCCTGGCGGGTCGGCGGGCTCCCGATGCGCTTCGAGATCGATCTCGAGGTCGGCTGGTGCTGGATGGTCAGCCAGCCGAACTTCTACGTCGTGGCGATGGCGGCCGCGCCCGAGCCGGGCGACCCGTCCCGCACCCGGTACGTCCACGTCGAGGGCGTCGCCCGGAGAGGTCGCCTGCTCCAACCGCTGCTGCGCCTGTCGCGCTGGCGCTCGCGGCGCCACGTCGCCCACGACGTCGCCGGCATCGCCGCCGCCCTCGACGCCACCGCCACCCCGGTCCCGCCCCCGACCCGCTAGTTCCCCGAAGTGGCGCGCGATTCCCGCCCGGGGCGGCGGGATCGGCGCGCCAGTTCGGGGATCGGGGACCGTCAGGGGGTGAGGGGCTCCCAGCGCTCCAGGAGGTCGGCGAGGAGGCGGACGCCGAAGCCGGTGCCGAGCTTGGGGACCTCGCCGTCGGCGCCGTCGGTGATCCACGACGGTCCGGCGATGTCGAGGTGCGCCCACGGGATGCCGTCGTCGACGAAGTGGGCGAGGAACAGGGCGGCGACCGACGCGCCGGCGAGGCGGCCGCCCCCGATGTTGCGGATGTCGGCGATGTCGGAGTCGAGCCCGGGGCGCAGGTGCTGGAGCATCGGCATCGGCCACACCGCCTCCCCCGCCGCGTCGGCGGCCCCGCGCACCCGGTCGACCAGCGCCGGGTCGGTGCCGAAGAGCCCGGCCGTGCGGGGCCCGAGCGCGGCCATGCACGCGCCGGTGAGCGTCGCCAGGTCGACGATGGCGTCGGGCTTGGCCTCCGACGCCAGGCGCAGACCGTCGGCCAGGATCAGGCGGCCCTCGGCGTCGGTGTTCAGCACCTCGACGGTGGTGCCGCCCCGGATGGTGATCACGTCGCCGACGGTGATGGCGTCGGGGCCGATCATGTTCTCGACGAGCGGCAGGTACCCGGTGACCTTCACCGGCGCCTGGCGCGCGGCCAGCAGGCTCATCGCGCCGACGACGGCGGCCGCCCCGCCCATGTCGCCGTTCATGCCCTTCATGCTGTCGGACGGCTTGAGCGAGTAGCCCCCGGTGTCGAACGTGACGCCCTTGCCGACGAGGGCGACGTGGCCCCGGGCCCGGCCCTTCGGCACGTAGGTCAGCTCGACGAAGCGCGGCTCCGCCGACGCCCCCTGCGACACGCCCAGCACCCCGCCGAGCGCCTTGCGCCGGAGCGCCGCCGGACCGTCGACCCTGGCCTTCAGGCCGCTGGCGGCCGCGATCACCTTGATCGCCTCGGCGAGATCGGCCGGCTCGAGGACCGATCCCGGCCGGTTGACCAGATCGCGCGACGTGTTGACCGCCTCGGCGGTGGCGGCGCCGCGGGCCACCGCGGCCTTGCCCGGCCGACCGGACGCCCCGGCGATCACGACCGATCGGACCTTGGACGGCTTCGGCTCGGACTTCAGCTCCTCGAAGCGGTAGGCCCCGAGCGCCCAGCCCTCGGCGACCGCCTCGGCGGCGACGTCGGCGTCGACGCCGGTCTCCTCGCCGATCGTGATGGCGATGCGGGCGTGGCGGATCGCGACGCGCCCGGCGGTGCCGGCGGCGGCCCGCAGGCGGCTCGCGTCGACGTCCGCGGCGGCGCCCAGCCCGACGAGGAGCCGGTCGGGGCCGTCGGCCGCGGGCACCAGCCACGCGCGCTTTGGCGCGCCGGTGAAGCCGGCGGCCTCGGCCGCCGCGGCGGGCACCCCGGCGCGCGCGAGGTCGTCGTCGGTCCGGTCGGAGCGCACGCCGTGGACGACGAGGTCGACGCGGGCGGGGACCCGGGCGGAGGCGGTGGGGACGACGGGGGTGCGGGGCACGGGGTTCCTTCCGGTGGTGGGGCGATCGGTCCGACGACGTACCCGTCGGGACCGGTGTCGGGCCGGTGGCGACGCGTCGGGGTGGACGGTCAGGTCGAGCGGGCGGTGAGGGAGCTTCCCTCCTGCCAGCGGGCGAGCACCCACAGCAGGTCCGACAGGCGGTTGAGGTAGGCGAGGCCGATGGTGCTCTCGGGGGCGAGGGCCACCGCGACCCGCTCGGCGCGGCGGCACACGGTGCGGGCGACGTCGAGGTGGGCGGCGACGACGGTCTCGCCGGGGACGACGAACTCGCGGGGCGCCTCGAAGCGTCCGCTGACGTCGTCGATGAGGCGCTCGAGGGCGGTGACCATCTCCTCGGTCGTGAGCGTCGCTCCGGGGCTGAGCTTGTGGCGGTTGGCCTCGTCGGTGGCGAGGTCGGCCATCAGCACCCACAGGTCGCGCTCGATGCCGACGAGCACCCGGTCGAGCTCGCCTCCCGGCTCGGCGTGGGCCCGGGCGACGCCCAGGAACGCCTGGAGCTCGTCGACCTGGCCGTAGGTCTCGGGTCGAGCCGAGTCCTTGGGCACCCGGCCGCCGTACAGCAGACCGGTCGTGCCGTCGTCGCCCTTCCGCGTGTACACCTTCACCGCCCGGAGGCTACCGACCCGCCGGCCGGGCCGATCACGTCCCC
>JAAYBP010000167.1 GCA_012730075.1 Acidimicrobiales bacterium
CCGACCCGTTCGAGCGCCGGCGGCGGGTTGATCTCGACGGTCACCGCCCGCAGCACGCGGAAGAAGAACAGGTAGAGCAGCGCCATCAGGCAGAACTTGAGGATCGTCAGGAGCTGCTCGGACATGCGTCGGGGAGACTACCGGCCGTCCCCCGTCCCGAAGGGGCGTCCGCGAGGGGTGACGTACCCGGCGCGACGACACCTGGAGCCGGGGTCGATCCGTCGTCGCGGCCGCGGCGTCGCGGTCAGCTCGCCTCGAACCAGATGCGAGTGTTGCCGAAGCTCATCTCGTCGCCGTCGTCGAGCGGGTGGATCGACACCCGGTTGCCGTTGACCCGGCAGCCGTTGGTCGAGCCGAGGTCGACCAGCACCCACCCGGACCCGGCCGGCCGGATCTCGGCGTGGTTGCGGCTGACGTTCGGGTCGGCGAGGACGATCGTCGAGTCGCTGCGGCGCCCGATCGTCACGATCGCCTCGCCGAGAGCGATGCGGTCGCCGGTCGGCAGCACCAGCGACCCCGCCCCGGCCCCGCCGCGACCCTCGCGGAGGCGGGCGTCGACCCGGCAGGTGCCGGCGCGGACCCCGCCGGCGACGAACTCGACGTCGACCGGCCCGAGGAAGGAGTAGCCCTCGCCGCGGGCGTGGTCGCGGGCGGCGTCGGCCAGCTCCCGCAGGAGGCTGTCGGCGATCTCGGCGAAGGCGGAGTGGTCCTCGGGGCTGATCATCACCGAGAACGAGTTGGGGACGACCGTGCGGCCGCGGACGTCGATCGAGCGGTTGATGTCCATCTCGCGGGTGAGCCGCCGCCCGATCTCGACCGGCCGCAGCCCCGAGCGGAAGACGCGCGAGAACGTGCCCTCGACGGCCTGCTCCAGCCGCTTCTCGAAGCCCTTGAGGCTCACGTCGCGCTCGAGGCGGTCAAGGTCGATCCCGTCCGGTCCACGACGGCCGAGGATACCGGTGCCCTCCGCGCCCCCCGGTGCCGCCGGTTCCGCCCCGGGCGGCGAACATGGCGGGATGCCGCCGCCGTCCGCCTCGCCGCCGCGGGCGGGGGAGGCGGTGGTGCCGGTGGCCGGGGGCGCGCGCCAGACTATGGTCGACGCGCTCCGGGCGATCGCCCTGCTCGGGATCGTCGTGGTCAACGTGGCGGCCTACCGGTCCGGCGTGGCGCCGTCGCTGTCGGCGGGCGGCGGGGCGCTCGGCGGCACGGTCGACCCGCTGACGGTCGGCCTGGCCGCGCTGACCGAGGGGCGGTTCTACCCGCTGTTCTCGTTCCTGTTCGGGTGGGGGTTCGCCGTGCAGGACGCCCGCAGCCGGGTGCGGGGCCGGTCGGTGGTCGGGCCGTGGCTGCGGCGCTCGGCGGTCCTGCTGGGGCTCGGCGTGCTGCACGCGGTGTTCTTCTTCGACGGCGACATCCTCGTGACCTACGCGATCGTCGGGGCGCTGCTCCCGCTGGTCCGCCGGGTTCCCACCGCGTGGGTCGCCGCCGTCGGCGGGACGATGCTCGTGTTCCAGGCGCTGTTCACCGCGGGCCTGGTCGCCCTGTCGGTCGCCGCCGCCGGCGACCCGGTCGAGGTGCGCGCCGACGTCCGGGCCGACATGGTCGCCGACGCCGAGGTGTACGCGACCGGGTCCTTCCTCGACGTCGCCCGGCACCGGGCCGGTGACATGGTGCTGAACGTGCCGTTCGGGCTGCTCTCGGTCGGCGGCACCGTCGGCGGGATGATGCTGCTCGGCGTCGCCGCCGCCCGCCTCGGCTGGTCGGACCCGAGGCGGTGGCCGCCCGCCTTGCGCCGGGCCGCGGTGCCCGCCTGGGTCGTCGGCATCCTGCTGTCGGTGCCCGCGGTGTGGCTGGCCGGGCACGGCGCCGTGTGGCCCGATGACGCCGGTCAGGCCGCGCTGTCCTGGCTCCTCTACGCGCTGCTCGGTCCGGCGGTGGCCCTCGCGTGGGCGGCGGTCGTGCTGCGCACCGGCGAGGTGCCCGCCCTGCGGCGCGCCTACGACGCCGTCGCCCCCGCCGGCCGGCTGTCGCTGACGATCTACCTGTCGCAGTCCGTCGTGTTCTCGCTGGTGTTCAACGGCTACGGACTCGGCCTGGGCACCGAGGTCGGCCTCGGTGTCGCGGTCGCGATGGCCGTCGCCCTCTGGCTGGTGCAGGTCGTCCTGGCCCGGGCGTGGCTCCACTGGTTCACGATGGGCCCGCTCGAGGCGCTGGCCCGAGCGGTCGCCTACCTGCGCTGGACCCCGCTCCGCCGTCGCCACTGCTGACCCGATCCCCCTTGGCGGCTCCCCGGGGCCGTGGCTAACGTCGGCCCTTCCACTCGGGCGAGTGGCGGAATTGGCAGACGCGCAGGATTCAGGTTCCTGTGGGGTAACACCCGTGGGGGTTCAAGTCCCCCCTCGCCCACCACGAACCCCCTGC
>JAAYBP010000168.1 GCA_012730075.1 Acidimicrobiales bacterium
CGATCGGCGTGATCGTCACCAACGCCCGCCTCGACAAGGTCGGCTGCCTGCTCGTCGCCCAGGGCGGCCACGACGGGCTGGGCCGCAGCCTGGTCCCGGCCCACACCCGGGTCGACGGCGACGCGCTCATCGCGGCGGCCACCGGCGCGGTCGACGCCGGACCCGACCGCGTGCGCCTGCTCGCGGTCGCCGCCGTCGAGCGGGCCGTGCGGTCGGTGGCGGCCGACCGCTGAGGCGACCGACCGCTGAGGCGACCGACCGCGGCGCCGACCGAGGCCCGACGGCGGAGGCGGACGCCCCGGGCCGCCCGCGAGGCGCCCACGACCTGACGGGTCGCCCGGGGTCGGCGTTACGCTCGGTGCGTGCCCCGGCCCGGCCTCCGACCCCCCGGCGGCCCGGCCTCCGAGTCCGGTGCCGACCCCGAGCGAGCGTCCTGATCCCGTGCTGGTGCGAACCTCCTCCGCCGACGAGACGCGCGCGTTCGCGTCCGCCCTCGCCGGCGCGCTCCGCGCCGGCGACGTCGTGCTGCTGTCGGGCGAGATGGGCGCGGGTAAGACGGCCTTCACCCAGGGCCTCGGCGCCGGGCTCGACGTCCCCGGCCGCATCACCAGCCCGACCTTCACCATCGTGCAGACCCACGACGGCGGCCGGCTCCGGCTCCACCACCTCGACGTGTACCGGCTCGAGCACCTGCACGAGGCCCTCGACCTCGACCTGGCCGAGATGATCGAGGACGACGCGGTGGTCGTGATCGAGTGGGGCGACGCGGTGGCCCCGGTCCTGCCCCACGACTACCTGGAGATCCGGGTCACGTTCCCCGCGCGCGACCCCGGCGACGCGCCCGACCGCGGCCCCGCCGACGACGAGCGGCGCTGGCACCTCCGGCCGGTCGGGCCCCGCTGGGGCGCCCGCGCCGACGGCCTGCGGGCCGTCCTCGCGCCGTGGGAGGACCCGGCGTGCTGATCCTCGGCATCGAGTCCGCCACCGCCCAGGTCGGCTGCGCGCTGGGCGGTCACGAGGGCGTGCTCGCCTCGGCCCACTCCGCCCGGAACCGCCGCCACGCCGAGTCGCTCGTCCCCTCGATCGAGTTCGTGTGCGCCCAGGCGCAGGTCGAGCTGTCCGACCTCGGGGCGATCGCGGTCGACGTCGGACCCGGCCTGTTCACCGGCCTGCGCGTCGGCATCGCCACCGCCAAGGCGATCGCCCAGACGCTGCGGATCCCGGTGATCCCGATCGGCAGCCTCGACCTCCTCGCCTTCCCGGCACGCTTCAGCGACCGGGTGATCGCGGCGGTCGTCGACGCCCGCCGGGGCGAGGTGTTCTCGGCGCTCTACCGGCAGGTGCCCGGCGGCGTGCAGCGCACCACCGAGCCGCGCGTCGGGAGCCCCGAGGATCTGGTCGCCGAGCTCCAGAGCACCGGTGAGGACGTCCTCGTGGTCGGCGACGGCGCGCTCCGGTACCAGAACGAGCTGCGCTCCCTGGTGCGGGTCGAGGTGTGCGCCCACGGCATCAGCTCCCCGTCGGCGCGCGACCTCGTGCTGCTCGCGCACCACCACGCCCTCCGCGAGGAGTGGGTGCAGCCACGCGACGTGGCGCCGACCTACCTGCGCGGGCCCGACGCCGAGATCAACTGGCAGACCCGCGACGGGGTGGCCTCCCCGATCGCCGAGGCCGACCGTGGGCGGTGATCGCGTGCCCGACGTGGTGATCACGCCGATGCGCCGCCGCCACCTCCGCCAGGTGCTGCGGATCGACCACGCCGTCTACCCGCGGCCGTGGACCTTCGGCCTCTACCTCGGCGAGCTGGCCACCACCGACGGGCGCAGCTACCTCGTGGCCCGGGAGGGGTCCGAGGTCGTCGGCTACGCCGGGCTGATGGTGATCGCGGGCGACGCCCACGTGACCAC
>JAAYBP010000169.1 GCA_012730075.1 Acidimicrobiales bacterium
CGGTGGCCGGGGAGCGGCCGATCGGCACCACCGGTGCGGTCGTCCGGCGGCCGGCCGGGTGCGGGTCGACCCGAGGTCGGGAGCCCGCGACCCCGCGCCGCCACGTCGCGAGGTCGATGATCCCGGGCCCCGGCGGGGACGACGTCCTGAGCGGCCAGTCGTCGTCCTCGTCGAGGTAGTCGAGATCGTCGTCGTCGTCATCGTCGTCGTACACGTCGGCGAGCTCGTCGAACCGGCAGTCGCACGAGATGAGCTGATCGTCGCAGGCGGGGCACACCTGGACGGGGCAGCCGAGGTGGTGCGCGTAGCCGACGCGGGCGTCGCAGTAGACGCAGCGTTCGACGACGCCGGGCCAGCCGGGGTCGCTCCCGAACGGGAAGGTCGGATAGGTGCGGCCGTTGCACGTGAGGGTGGTCGCCGTGCACCCGTCCGCCGTCTTCGTGTCCTGGTTGCAGGTGGGGCAGGTGGTCATGTCCCGATTGTGCCGAGGGGGTGAGACAGCCAGCCCCGGACCCGGCCCGACGGGTCAGCCCGCGTCGTCGACGATCCGGTCGAGGTCGTCGTCGTCGCAGAGGTTGAGCAACCACTCCTCGACGGTCACCTCGGGCACGACCGGCTGCACCCGGTACCGGAGCACGTCTTCGGCGACGACGCCCCGCACGGCCCACACCGCCACCACCCGGGTCGCCAGGGCGGAGCGGTCGTGGCCGGGCTCCTCGTACCAGTCGTGCCGGACGACGTGGCCCTCGATCGGCGGGTCCGCAACGGGCCGGGTGGTGAACCCGAGCAGGTGCAGCTCGTCGACCACCCGCTCGTCGAGCACGTCGGCGTGGTCGCGGATCTGCACCCAGCAGCCCATGGCCCAGTGCGCCCGGACGATCACGTCGACCAGCGCGTCGCGGTCGAGGCTGACGACCACCTCGTGGGCCAGCTCCTCGCCCTCGATCTGCCGGACGAGCCGGGACAGCGCCCCGATGTGGTGTTCGAGGCCGCCACCAGGACCGACCCCGACGCGGTACTCGTCGTCGCGCCGGTGCGGCTCGCTCGCCGCCGGTCGATCGGGCAGACCGAAGTGCCGGCGCACCATCGCCGGCGTCGGCCGCGGCCTGGGGAAGCTCTCGTCGTTGCCCACACCCTCATTATGAACAGGGGGTGTGACAGCGAGCCCGGGCGCGCGGGCCAGGCGTGCGTCAGCGGAAGCGGGTGGGGGAGAGCTGGTCGGGGGTGAGGTGGACGTCGGCGGGGAGGGGTCGGCCGAGGGCGAGCGCGGCGGCGGCGCGGGCGAGGGCGGGCCCCATCTGGATGCCGTAGCCGCCCTGGCCGGCGGACCACACGAAGCCGGGGACGGCGGGGTCGGGTCCGGCGACGGGGGACCGGTCGGGGGCGAACGTGCGCAGCCCGGCCCACGAGTTGCGCACCGACCGGAGGCCGAGGGTCGTCACCTCGTTCACCGCGTCGAGCGCGCGGGCGATGTCGATCGGCTCGGGGCGGGCGTCGCACGGGGGCGACGGGGTCTCGTCGGCGGGCGACACCAGGGCGATGCCCGGGTCGACCCGGAAGTACCAGCGGTCGAGCACGTCGACCACCATCGGACCCGGCACCACGTCGTCGGGGACCGGGCTGGTGAACAGCGTGCGGCGCAGCGGCGCCAGGCCGACCGGGGCGACGCCGGCGAGCGCCGCCACCTCGTCGGCCCACGCCCCGGCGGCGTCGACGAGGAGGTCGGCCTCCCAGGTCCGCTCGCCCGCCGCGACCCGCCATCGCCCGCCCGCGCGCCCGATCGCATCGACCCGGGCCGAGCGCTCGATCGTCCCGCCGGCGTGGGTGAGGCGGCGCACGTACGTCTGGTGCAGGAGGCCGACGTCGATGTCGGATCCGGCGTCGTCGACCAGCCCGCCCCCGACCCGCTCGGGCCGCAGCACCGCGGCGAGGTCGAGCACCTCGTCGACCGGCGCGACCCGGAGGGCGTCGTTGCCCGAGGCGAGCGCATCGAGCGCGGCGAGGTCCTCGGGGCCGCCGACCCACACCGTCGTGCGCGGCGTGAGGATCGCCGTGCCCGCCTCGACGCCCATCGCCTCGTAGTCGGCCGCGCTCGCCGCGGTCAGCGCCCGCACCACGGCGTTCCCGTAGCCCGGCATGTACATCGCGGCCGAGCGCCCGGTGGTGTGGTGGGCGAGGACGTCCTCCGCCTCGACCAGCGTCACCTCGATCCCGGCGCCGGCCAGCTCGGCGGCCACGGACACCCCCGCGATCCCGCCGCCCACCACGACCGCCGACGTCGCGCCGGGCTCGGGCTGGGTGGTGGGTTCGGTCACGGCGGCACCGCTCTCGGTCGGCTCCGGTGGAGGGTAGGCCGAGGACCGTCGTACCGGCTCGGTACCTTGCGGGGGATGAGCCGAGGGGCGAGGTGACCGAGATCCGGCGACTGCGCATCGTCGGCGTCGTCGACGGCGAGTGGACCTGGACCGACGTCGTAACCGGCCAGCGGGGCCGCCTCCACCGCTGCCGCGCCGACGTCGAGGTCGGGGCCACGGTGCTCGTCGAGGTCCGCGCGGAGGGCACCTCGTGGCGGGCGGTGCGCTGGCTCGACCCGGCCCCGGCGGCTCCGGACCACGCGGCCGACGTCGACCGCGCCCCCGTGCTGGTCGACGGCGCGCCCATCGTCGTGCGGGACGAGCCGGCCGCGAGGACCCCGCTCGCTCCGGGCACGATCCGTACCGTGTTCCAGGGCATGGACGGACGCTCCACCGCCGCGCGCGACGCCGGCGCGTCGGAGAAGGTGCGCCCCGCGGTGATCGTCGCCCACGAGCCCGGCTCGGCCCAGGTCGAGGTGTCGCTCGTCTACGGCACGAACAGCGCGGTCCGCCGCTCGGGCACCGGCCGCCGCATCCGCGACTGGAGGGCGGCGGGTCTCCGCAAGCCGTCGGTGCTCGCCTCCGCCGTCGAGGTCCGCGCCGTCGACGACCTCGGCCCCGTGATCGGCCGCCTCACGCCCGCCGACCGGGATCGGCTCCTCGGCGACTGACCGGCATGGGGCCCCGGCGGTCAGGGCAGCCAGACCCGGATCACGAACAGGAACGGGTCGATCGTCGGCTGGGTGCCGGGCGCGAGCGCGGCGGGTTCGTCGTTGAGCACGTTGTCGACGAACGTCGTGTCGGTGTGGCCGTGCACCCACCCGTAGGCCTCGACGCCCTCGGGGCCGATCACCTCGTTGCCGGTGACGACCGTGCCGTCGACGGGGAGGCCGAGCTGCTCGGTGCGGTGCCGGGTGCCGACGAGCACGCCCCGCGCGTCGGGGTCCTCGGTGTAGATCAGGTTGTCGGCGACGGTCGTGTCGTCGTCCTCGACCCGGATGGCGTTGTCGAACAGGGCGATCCGGTTGTCGCGGATCGTGTTCCGCTCGGCGTGGTCGAGGTGCACGCGGTTCAGCGTCCCGGACAGGTAGGCGGGGTCGGAGCAGTCCATGAAGTGCTGGTTCTCGGCCATCCGGGACCCGACCCAGATCCCGTTGCGCCCGGCGACGATCTGGTTGCCCTCGATGACGTTGTCGTC
>JAAYBP010000170.1 GCA_012730075.1 Acidimicrobiales bacterium
CGGGGCTCCAGGCGTTCACACTGCTCCGGATCGGCTTCACGCTCGCTCCGATCCTGTTCGGCCTCGACAAGTTCCTCGGCTGGCTCGTCGACTGGCCCATCTACCTGGCGCCCGAGGTAAACGACCTCGTCCCGGGCAACGCCCACCAGGCGATGCTGGCCGTCGGCGTGGTCGAGATCGTCGCCGGGCTCGTCGTCGCCGTTCGGCCGAAGTTCGGTGGCTACCTGGTCGCGGCCTGGCTCGGCGGGATCATCGTCAACCTGCTCCTTCAGGCCGACTTCTACGACATCGCGCTGCGGGACTTCGGCTTGCTGCTCGCCGCACTGTCGCTGGCCCGCCTCGCCACGGCATTCGACCGGAGGCCCTCGACGGAGGGCGGTCGATGAGCGGCACCGTCGCCCGTCGTTCCGACGAGAGGAGGGTCATCCCATGACGACCGCCTTCGTGCTGTCGGGTGGGGGCAGCCTCGGAGCCGTGCAGGTCGGCATGCTCCGGGCTCTGGCCGAGCGGCACGTCGAGCCGGATCTGCTCGTGGGCGCCTCGGCCGGTGCCCTGAACGCCGCCTTCGTCGCCGGCCGGGGGTTCACCCCGGAGACACTCGATGAGCTCACCGAGATCTGGTGCTCGCTGCGCCGCCAGGATGTCTTCGCCTTCGCCCCGCACCGTCAGCTGCTCGCCCTCGCCGGAGCTCGTCCCTCGCTGTGCGCACCCGACGGCCTACGCCGACTGATCACCCGCCACGTGGAGTACCCCCGGCTCGAGGACGCGGTCCTACCGGTACACGTCGTGGCGACCGACGTCCTTTCCGGCCGTGAGGTCGTCCTGTCCACGGGCGACCCCGTCCCGGCCGTCCTCGCCTCCGCCGCGATCCCAGGGGTCTTCCCGACCGTGACGGTCGACGGCCGCGCCCTGTTCGACGGCGGCGTGGCCGACAACACCCCGATCAGCCAGGCGGTCGCCCTCGGCGCCGATCGGATCTACGTGCTGCCCGCCGGGGTCGCGTGTGCGCTGCCGTCCCCGCCGAGGTCCGCGGTCGCCACCGCGGTGCAGGCGCTCACCCTGCTCATCGAGCAACGGTTGATGCTCGAGGTCGCGGCCTACCAGGGCGAGGTCGAGTTGATCGTGCTCCCGCCGCTGTGCCCGCTCTCGGTCGCATCGATCGACTTCCGATCGGCGCGCTCGCTGATCGAACGGGCGGAGACGGCCACCTCCCGGTGGCTCGAGGCCGGCAACCACCGTCTCCGCCACCCCGAACGGTTCCTGGCCCTGCACCAGCACCCCCGATCGGCGCCGCCCACGCAGGACGCAGCCCTACCGCTGACGGCTGACCTTGGCCGCTGATCGTTGACCGCACCGAGAGAGCAGGAGTCATCATGAGGAAGTTCTCGTTCCGCCCGGCGCTCACGCTCCGAGGCAGGCGCTTCAAGGGGCCGAGGGGTTGGGCCGGCAAGCCGCTCCACCCCCCGCTGACCGACGTCCCCATCGGCGCCTACGTGCTCGCCGCTGCCTTCGACGTCATCTCCTTCGCCGGTGGCGAGGACCGGGGCTGGGCGCGCGACTTCTACCGCGCCGGATCGTTGGTGCTCATCGGCGGCGCCATCGTCTCGGTGTTCGCGGCCGCGACGGGCTTCTGGGACTGGCTCGAGTCGACAGAGAAGGGCACCCAGGCCCGCCGGACCGCCAACGCCCACGCCTGGACCATGATCACGGTGACCGTCCTCGTCGTGGTCGGCATCGCCGTCCGTGCCCTCGGCTACTGGGACGAACCCGCCACGCCGATCGCGGCGCTCGGCCTCACCCTCGTCGCGGCGGCGCTCACGTTCGTCGGTGGCACCCTCGGCGGCTCCCTCGCCTTCGACTACGGCTTCAACGTCGAGACCGCCGGCGACCACCCGGTCTGGCACCGGTCGGAGGACGACGTCTTCCCCGGCCACGAGGACTGACCGACCCCGCGTGCCGATCGATCGGGGTACGGTCCCGGCGCCGATCGGGGACGGTCGATCGGGACAGGGGGACTCGTGATGCCGAGGAGCCGGGTGAAGGGCGGTCGGCTCGTCGGGGTCGGGCTGGTGCTCCTGGCGGTGGCGATGGTGACCCTCGTCGTCGCGCCCGCGCCCGCGGGCGCGGCGGAACCGGACGACGGGCCCGCGGCGGTCGAGGCGGCGGTCGCGGGGGCCGCCTTCGACGAGATCGAGGCCCGGATGCTCACCGTCCGACCGACGGTGGGGCCAACGTGGGTCGTGTCGGTCGACGGTATGACGGTCGGTCAGCAGGTGCTCCTCCGCACCCTCCAGGGGATCGTCAACCGCACCGAGGCCCGGCTGTACCTCGTCGACTCCTCCGATCAGGGGTCGCAGCGGTGGCTCGACACGTTCCAGGCCGAGGGGCTGATAACCGTCGCCGGAACGACGAACCTGGCGGGCGCGGTCGACCGGTTCGCGATCGAGGCGTCCGGCTACGTGCTCGCCGACCCGACGGTGTCGTGGACGGTGATGGTGGCGGCGACGGTGGCCGCCGCCGAGGGCGCGGTGGTGGCGTCGCCGGCCGAGGTGCCGATGCTCGAGGCCGAGGGCCTGACCCTCGTC
Organism: Acidimicrobiales bacterium; assembly: GCA_012730075.1. Classification (GTDB taxonomy): domain Bacteria; phylum Actinomycetota; class Acidimicrobiia; order Acidimicrobiales; family Iamiaceae; genus Iamia. The sequence goes on from JAAYBP010000170.1 coordinate 2,586, forward strand.
GAGGACGTTCGGGGGCGGTGGCCCGACGCCGCCACCGCCTACGAGGCGGTCCTGAGCGAGCGGGCCGACGACCTCCCGCACGCGGGCATCGCCGTCCTCCGGGCCGACGACCGGCTGATGGACTTCGCCGTCCAGCAGGGGATGCCGGTGGTGTTCACCCGCCCCGGCGCCCCCGACTGGCCCCGGATCAGTGCCCTGATCACCGACCGACCCGCGGGCACCCCCGTCTTCGGCTACCTGTCCGACACCGGTGACGAGGAGGCGATCGCGGTCGGGACGCTCGCCGCCGCCGACCTGGTCCTCGTCCCCACCGACACGACGCGCAACCTCTCCTACCAGGTCGCGGTCGGCGCCGATCGACCCCGCGAGGTGATCGTCCCGCCCGACCTGACCGACGTCGCGCCGTGCACCTCCGACACCCTCAACGTGGTCGTCGGCCTCACCGACGGCGACAACGTCAACGTCCCCCTCAACCGGTTCTCCGGTCCCGCCAACTGGGCCTCGCCCCGGCGGGGCGACCTCCCCCTCGGCTGGTCGATCACCCCGTCGCTCGCCGTGCTCGCCCCCGCCGCGTGGGACGCCTACGTGCGGGAGGCGACCGCCGCCGACGAGCTGGTCGCCATGATCGGCTGGGGCTACGGGGCACCCAGCCTGATGCCGGACGCCGAGGGGTTCTACGAGGACTCCTTCGCCCTGATGGACGAGCTCGGGCTGCGCACCTTCTGGTCGCTCGGCGGTGGCCTGGAGGTCGCCGGCACCAGCGGCTGGCGGGCGCTCGACGCCGCCGCGGCCACCACCGCCGGCGGCGTCCCCGACGGGGTGCTGGTCGGCTACGGCGGGGGCGGCGGCGTGGGCCAGGCCTTCCACAGCCCCGACGGTCGGCCCGCGTTCACGCCCGGGTCCGCCTACCTCGACACCCCGTCGATGCTCGCCGGCCAGGTGCAGGCGCTCCTCGACCGGCCCGCCGACGAGCGACCGCTCGTCTCGTTCCTCTCCGCGACCAACTGGTCGAACCCGGCCGGCGACCTGATCGCCGCCCTGGCCCCGTTCGAGGCGGCGGGCGTGCGGTTCCTCACCCCGGCCGAGGCGACCGCGTGCATGCCCGCGGCCGAGGTGCTCCCGCCCGCCGAGGCCGGACCGGGCGAGTGCCTCCCCTCGGCCGAGCCGGTGCAGCACGGGCTGGCGTTGATCAGCGACGCCGCCGCGGTCGACATGGCCCGGGTGCCGACGCCGACGCCGGTCACCGTCACCGCGTCGGGCCCCGCGACGGTGGAGGCCGGAGCGACGATCGAGTACACCGCGACGGTCGGGATCGACCTGCCGACGTTGGCCGCCACCGTGCTCGAGGACCGGGTGCGGCCCATCGTCGAGGCCGGCTACGGCAGCGAGCTCGCCGCGTCCGCGTGGGTCGAGATGGAGTTGACCGACACGGTGGTCCGGATCGACGCGCCCGCGGGCGCGTCGCCGACGGGGACACCGGTCGTCACGTCGGGGGCGACGGCCGCGTCGGCGGACTGGTCGTCCGGGGGGCTCGCGGTCACGGTTCCCGGACCGGTGTCGGTCGACAGCCGGACGCCCGGGTCGCCGGTCTCGGTCGAGGTGGGCTGGGCGGTGGCGACTCCGGTTGAGGGGACCGTCGACGAGGTGGTGCTGCCCGCGGCCGAGATCGCGCTGGACCTCGACCTCACCATCGGCGTCATGCTCGGGACCCTTCCCCTGACCGGCGGGGTGGCCGCCCCCTGGGTCTGCACCCCGTCGGAGGAGCCCCTCGCCCGCACCGGCGTGACCGCCGTACCGGCCGACCTCCGGGTGACGGGCGGCGCCCACGCCAGCGAGAGCGGGGTCGGCGTCGACGTCCCCCACCTGTTCACCGTGACCAACAAGGGGACGGGCCCGGCGACCGCGGCCGTCGTCACCGTCGAGGTCCCCGTCGGGGCGAGGGTGACGAGGGCGACGGTCGGTTGGTTCTCCCGCCCCTGCACGATCGACGGCGCCACCCTGACCTGCCCGCTCGGCACCGTCGCCCCCGGACGGTGGACGTTCGTCCAGTTGGTCGTCGCCTTCCCGACCCTCGGAACCGCGACGGTGGGCGCGACCGTGTCGGCTGACGCCCCGGACGCGGACCCGACCGACGACACGGCGACGTCACGGGTCGCGGTGGTCGCCGAGCCCGCGGTCCCCGATCTCGTCGCGTCGCTCCGTCTCGAGGAGATGTCCGTCGGCCGGCCGGGGACGGCGGTCGTGCTCGTCGATCACGTCGGACCCCGACCGGCGCGCCAGGTCGAGATCACCGTCGACGTTCCCGCCGGGTTCGAGGTCGTCGACGTCGCGCTGGGCTGGTTCTCCC
>JAAYBP010000171.1 GCA_012730075.1 Acidimicrobiales bacterium
CCGCGGCGGACCCGCCCGGGCCGGCCGGAGGACGGCGAGGAGCCCCGATGCGCATCACGGTCCTGGTCAACGCGGGGGCCGGTTCGGTCGACGACGGCGGTGACGAGGCCGACTCGATCGAGGCCGCCTTCGCCGCGGTCGACCCGTCGGTCGAGGTCGACGTGCGGGTCGTCGCCCCCGAGCGGATGGCGGACGAGGCCCGCTCGGCGGCGGCGGCCCGCGTCGACGCGGTCGTGGTCGCTGGAGGTGACGGCACCCTGGGTGCGGTCGCCGGTGCCCTGGCCGGCGGCGTCGTGCCGATGGGGGTGCTCGCGCGGGGCACGTTCAACCACTTCGCCGGCGACCTCGGTCTGCCGGAGGATCTGGAGGAGGCGGCGCGGGTGGTCGTGGAGGGCGAGACCCGCCCGGTCGACGTCGCCGAGGTCGAGGGCCGGACGTTCGTGAACAACGCGTCGCTCGGTGTCTATCCGGTGATGGTCTCGTTGCGCGACCGCGTCCGCGAGGAGCGGGGATGGGGGAAGGTGCGGGCGGTGCCGGTCGCGGCGGCGCGCGTGGTGCGCCGGTTCCCGACCCGCCGGATGCGGGTGACGGCCGGGGACCGACGGTGGGACGTGCGCACGCCGCTCGTGTTCGTCGGCAACTCCCGCTACGACTTCTCGTCGGGGGGCCGGGGCGAGCGCCGGAACCTCGACGACGGCGTGCTGAGCGTCGTGGTGGCCTCGGCCCGCTCGCGCCGGCGGCTGCTCACGGCGGCGCTGGCGACCCTCGCCCGTGGCGCCGAGTCCACCGACGCCATCGAGACCGCGGAGGCCACCGAGGTGACGATCGACGTCCACGGCCATCGGGTGCTGGTGGGCATCGACGGCGAGGTCGTCGAGCTGCGCACGCCCCTGCGGTTCCGCAGCCGCCCCGGCGCGCTCCCCGTCCGTCTCCCGCGCCAGGGCGTCGGAGGACACGATGGGGCCAGGACCCGGGTGGGGCCGTGAGCGTTCGCGGATGGGGACCGTCGCCGCGGGACGGATCCCTCGCGGCGCTCGGAACCGGCGGTGCCGTCTTGCCGGGTCGGCCCCGCCCCATCGGCTCGACCTCGGGCCGCAACCGTCCTCGCCGTGGGGTGGTGACCGATGACCGGGCGAACGGATGCGCGGTTCGAGGCGGTGAGGCGGTAGCGTCGTTCACTTCGGCGCTCCGAGCGCCGGCCGTCCCGGTGCGCAGCCCGAGGCCCTGACGCCTCGATCGGAACCGACGGCTCCCACTCAGGTTCGCTGCGGCCCCTCGCATCGTCGCGAGGACGACAGCAGGAGCCTCCGTGCCCCCCACCTTCGCCGGCCTCGGCGTCCCCGACGCCATCGCCCGCGGCCTCGAACGCCGCGGCATCACCGAGCCGTTCCCCATCCAGGTCGCCACGATCCCCGACGCCCTCGCCGGGCGCGACGTGTGCGGCCGCGCGCCGACCGGGTCGGGCAAGACGCTCGCCTTCGGCATTCCGCTCGCGGCGCGGGTCACCCACGCCGGGCCCAAGGCGCCCAAGGCGCTGGTGCTGGTGCCGACCCGTGAACTGGCCGCCCAGGTCCAGCGGGAGCTCGCCGGGCTGCTCCAGCCGATGGGCCGGAACGTCCAGGCGTTCTACGGCGGGGTCGGGATCGGACCGCAGATCACCGCCCTGCGCAAGGGGGTCGACGTCGCCGTCGCCTGCCCGGGTCGCCTCGCCGACCTGGTCGAGCGGGGGGCCGTACGCCTCGACCGCGTCGACCTGGTCGTGCTCGACGAGGCCGACCGCATGGCCGACATGGGCTTCCTGCCCGAGGTCCGCCGCCTGCTCGACCAGGTCGGACCCGACCGCCAGACGCTGCTGTTCTCGGCCACGCTCGACGGCGACGTCGACGTACTGATCCGCCGCTACCAGCGCGATCCCGCCCGCCACGGCGTCGACCGGGAGGAGGACGAGCCGGTCAACCGCCACGTCCTCTGGACCGTCGAGCGCGACGGCAAGCTCGCCCTCGCCGCCGAGGTGGCCCGCGCCCACTGGCCCACGATCGTGTTCACCCGAACCAAGCACGGGGCCGACCGGGTCGCCCGCCAGATCGGCAAGCTCGGCGTCGACGCCGTCGCCATCCACGGCAACCGCTCGCAGGCCCAGCGGGAGCGGGCGCTCCGCGACTTCACGTCCGGCCGGGCCCAGGCGCTGATCGCCACCGACGTCGCCGCCCGCGGCATCCACGTCGACGGCGTCGCCAGCGTCGTGCACTTCGACGCCCCGCCGGACCCGAAGGACTTCGTCCACCGCTCGGGCCGCACCGGCCGGGCCGGAGCGGAGGGCCTCGTGGTCACGCTCACCCCCGCCGCCGAGGGCCGGTCGGTCGCCAAGATGATGCGCAAGGCCGGAGTGGTCGGCGTCCAGGCCGAGGTGCCCGAC
>JAAYBP010000172.1 GCA_012730075.1 Acidimicrobiales bacterium
ACGTCGACTTCCACGCCCCCATCGCCGTCTTCGCCGTCCCCCCCGACGTCTACGCGTGAAGACCACACGAGGTGCCTGGAGGCCGAGCCGACAGGCGAGGCCGACCCAGCAGGCACGGCACCGCAAGTTCCGAGCGCAGCGAGGAATCCGTCTCGCGACGACGCTCGCTTTCCGCTAACGCTCCTGGCACCTCGTGAGGTTCATGTAAGGGAATCACGCGGGGGCGATGGTGGCGGCGACGACGCCGCCGAGATCGCGGCAGGCGTCGAGGTCGGCCGCCGACGGGGCGCCCCGCACCTCGACGACCGCGGCGGCCGCCTGCCAGCGGAGGCCCGTGGTGATCGAGTCGAGGGCCCGCCGGGCGCCGGTCGTGTCGTCGTTGCCGTGGAGGTAGGCGCCGAACGGCCGGCCGACCGTGTCCTCGAGGCACGGGTAGTAGACGGTGTCGAAGAAGTGCTTCACCGCACCGGCCAGGTAGCCCAGGTTCGCCGGTCCGCCGACGACCACCCCGTCCGCCCCGAGCACGTCGGACGCGGTGGCGGCCAGCGCGGCGCGGACCTCGACCTCGACGCCGTCGATCAGCGGGTCGTTCGCCCCCGCCCGCACCGCGTCGAGCATCGAGTGCAGGTGGGGCGACGGGGTGTGGTGGACGATCAGCAGCCGGGCCACGTCCCCGTTCTAGGCGGCGCCGTCCACCCGCGCCGCGAACCGGGCACGAGTCCTCCGCCGTGGGCGGAACACTCGTGCCCGGTTCGAGCAGGAGACGGGTTGGGGGCCGGCTACTTGCCGGCGGCGCGGCGCTGCCAGCGGGTGCGCTTGAGCATCTTCTTGTGCTTCTTCTTGCGCATGCGCTTGCGGCGCTTCTTGATGAGCGATCCCATGAGGTCCGCCAACCTAGCGGCGCCCTCGTCGGGACGGCCAAACCGGTCGGGACCTCCCCGTCGGTCCCTACAGTGGCCCCACCTTCCGGGGTAGTTCAGTTGGTAGAACACCGGACTTTGAATCCGGATGTCGCAGGTTCGATCCCTGCCCCCGGAGCCGACGCGGGAGAGGTGGCAGACGCCGATCGCGCGAGGGCGGGGAACACTTGACCGGCGGGTCAAGTTAGGGTGGGACCGTGGCCGTAGCCGAGCCGGATCCCGCGTCGCCGAAGCAGGAGAAGGAGGAGGCCTCGACCGAGGTGGTCGAGGTCGTGCCGGGCATCCTCCGCCTCCAGCTCCCGATCGACTTCACCGGGCTCGGCCACGTCAACTGCTACGCCCTCGTCGACGGGCGGGGCGTCGCCCTGGTCGACCCGGGTCTGCCGGGGGAGGGCACGTGGCAGGCGCTCGGGGCGCGGCTGGCCGCTGCCGAGATCCCACTCGAGCGGGTGCACACCGTCGTCGTCACCCACTCCCACCCCGACCACTACGGCTCCGCGGGCCTGCTCGCCGAACGCACCGGCGCCGACGTGGTCGCCTTCGAGCGCTTCCGCACCCGGTGGGACGAGACCGACCTGGACGACGACGAGCTGACCCCGGCCGGCACGCCCGCGGACGGTCCCCAGCCGGGCCCGACGCCGGGGTCCCCCTCGGGGCCGTCGCCGGAGGAGCTCGAGGCGGAGGTGATCGACGTCGAGCGGATGCTCAACCAGCCGTCGCCGTGGGGCGGCACGCCGTTCGGTCCGCCGCCGGAACGCCTGGAGATGATCCGCGAGCACGCGGCGGAGTTCCTGCGCTGGATGCGCCCGCCGAGCCCCACGATCCGGATCGCCGACGGCGGCCGCATCACGCTCGGTGGCCGCGACTGGGTCGGTCTGTTCACGCCCGGTCACACCGACGACCACCTCTGCCTGCACTCCGAGGACGGCGGCATCCTGCTGGCCGGCGACCAGGTGCTCCCGACGATCACGCCCCACGTGTCGGGCTTCCTCACCGACGACTCGCTCAACCGCTACGTCGAGTCGCTCGACCGCCTCACCGGCCTACCCGGCGTCGAGCTGGTGCTGCCCGCCCACGGCCACCCCTTCGGCGACCTCGGCCGGCGGGTCGCGGAGATCAAGCGGCACCACGACGAGCGCCTCGACGAGCTGCTCCGGATCGGCGCCGAGGTCGGGGAGGCGAGCGTCGTCGACCTCTCGCAGCGGCTGTTCGCGCCCCGGTCGTGGGGGGCGATGGCCGAGGACGAGACCTTCGCCCACCTCGAGCACCTCCGCCTCGCCGGGCGCGCCGAGCGGCGCGAGGAGGCCGGCATCCTCTACTACCGGCTCTGATCCGGCTCATCCGATGCGCGCCGCTCGACCCGTTCGATCACGTCCGCGTCGAGCCCGGCCAGGCCGGCGAGGGTGAAGTCGGTCAGCAGGTCGACGACCGCCTCGGCGTCCCACCCGGCGTCGCGGCCGGCGCGGATCACCGCCCCGGCCATCCCGACGAACATGGCCGCCAGCACCTCCGGGACCACCCGGTCCGGTCCCCCCCGGGCCCGGAGGGCGCGGCGCAGGTTGTCGGTGACCGCGCCCGCGACGGCGTCGCGCCCGCTCCCGTCGAGCAGGCCGGACGCCTCGGGGCGGCCGAGCAGGGCGAGCGACGTCGGGTGGGCCTCGGCGAAGTCGAGGAAGGCGTGGAACTGGCGGCGGACCCGCTCCCGCCCCCGCAGCGGCGTGCCGTCGTCGGCGCTCACCGGCGCGACCTGCGCACGGGACACGACCTCGACGAGGCGGTCGCGTTCGCGCCGGACCGCCGCCGCGAAGAGGGCGTCCTTCGACGGGAAGTGGCGGTAGACGAGCGCCTTGTTGATGCCGGTGGCCTCGGCGATGGCGTCGATCGGCGCCATCGGGCCGTGGGTGGCGAACGCCCGCACCGCCTCGTCGAGGAGGCGCGCCTCGCGGTCCTCGAAGGGTTCCTTGCGCGGCCGTCCCGCCCCTCGTCGCGCCGCCTCGGGGGCGGGGGAGTCGGCGACGTCGTCGGCCACGACCCCGACGCTACGGGTCGGAGCGGCCGTCGGCGGCCATCGCTCGACAATTTCTAACCACTAAGTTACAAATGGGTCCCGCCCCAGACGCCCACCGCCGAGGACCAACGTGACCAACGACCCGGCTCTCCACCTCCCGACCCCCACCCGATCGACCCGGTCGGCCCCGACCCGATCGTCGAGCCGGACGGCGCGAGCCACGCGACGCCGGGCCGTCCATCTGGTCGCCCTCGTCGCCCTGGTCGCCGTCGTGGCCGGCTGCGACCTCCACCGGGCGCGCCCACCCGGTGACGCACCCCTCCGCTACCGGGACGAGGTATTCGCCGACGTGGCGGTCACGCCCGGCCTCCCCTACGGCGAGGCGGTGACCCAGGAGGGTGAGACCCAGACCCTCCTGCTCGACCTCTACCGGCCGGTCGGCGACACCGTCACCGCCCGCCCGGCGATCGTGTGGATCCACGGCGGCGGGTTCCGCCAGGGCACCCGGACCTCGCCGGAGATCGTCGACCAGGCGACGGCCTTCGCCCGGAAGGGGTTCGTCGGCGTCTCGATCAGCTACCGCCTCACCGCCACCGGCTGCTTCCCGGTGTCGGCGAGCTGCCTGCAGGCGATCATCGACGCCAAGCACGACGCCCAGGCGGCCGTCCGGTGGCTGCGGGCCAACGCCACCACCTACGGCATCGACCCGACCCGGATCGCGGCCGCAGGCACGTCCGCCGGTGCGATCACCGCGCTGAACGTCGGGTACGGCGCCGAGGACGTCGGCGACAGCGGGAACCCCGGCCACGACAGCACGATCCGGGCCGCGGTCTCGTTGTCGGGCGCCCGCATCCTGACCCGGGCCAACCCCGGCGAGGCGGCCGCCCTCCTGTTCCACGGCACCGCCGACCCGATCGTTGCCTACGCGTCGGCCATCACGACCGTCGACGAGGCCCGGGCGGCGGGGCTCAACGCCTTCCTGACGACCTGGGAGGGCGATGGCCACGTGCCCTACGTGCCGCACCGCCAGGAGATCCTCGACCAGACGACCAACTTCCTGTGGTGGGAGCTCCAGCTCGGCCAGGCGGCCCGATGAGGCCCCGGCACCGGTCGCCGCGTGGTGCGCCGGTCGTGGCCGCCCTGCTCGCCGCGGCCGCGCTCCTGGGCGCCTGCGGCGGCGCGAGCCCCGATGCCGCCGATCCGACGACCGACGCGACGGACGGGCCGACCGCGAACCGACCCACAGCCGGCGAGGAGGAGCACCCCTGCGCGTGGCCGACCCGCGCCGACGAGACGGTGAACAACATCGCCTACCCCGACACGGCCGCGACCTACTGGGGTCAGTCGTTCTCGCTCGCCGAGGGAGAGAGGCTGGAGCTGGCCGGATCGTTCCCCGACGCCCGCTACGCCTCGTTCATCACCTACCGGCCGACCGGCGGCGCGGTCGACGTCCTCACCGACCGAGACATCGAGCCCGACGACGGGAGCACCAACCCCTTCGCCGGCGAGGGACGCGACGACGGCCCCCACGCGTACACGGTCACGGTTCGCCCCGACCGGACCGACGACGCCTCCGGCAACGACCTCGGTGCCGACACGACCGGGATCGATCCGACCGGAGGCGACGACGTCGACGGCGAGCTGGTGATCGACGACGACGTCGCGGCGCGGGTCGCCCGCGACCGGATCGGCTCCGCTGGCGAGGACGGCGTCCGCGGCACGATCCTCTACCGCGTCTACACGCCGACCGACCCCGACGACCGCACCGGCGGCGCCGGGCTGCCCGCCGTCACGCTCGTGGCCGCCGACGGCACCCGGACGTCGGTGCCGGGTTGTCCCGAGCCGGGCGAGAACCCGGCCGCGAGGGCGCTCGTCGAGCACTACGGCCCCGCCACCGATCGGGCCGCCCCGCCCGCGCCGATCTTCGTGCGGCCCCAGGGCGACTCCGCCCGGCTGTTCCCGAACCCCGACAACGTGTACGTGGCGACGATCCTCGAACACGAGCCGGGCCGGATCGCCGTCGTGCGTGGCCGGGCCCCCCGCTTCCCGGACACCGCCGCCGGGGACGAGGTCGGCGGCGACGAGCAGGTGCGCTACTGGTCGATGTGCACCAACGAGTACCGCAAGCCCTATCCGGTGACCGAGTGCGCGGCCGACGACGCGACGGCCCTGGACGCGGACGGGTGGTTCACCTACGTGATCTCGACGCCGGAGGACCGCCCCGGCAGTGCGACGACCGAGAACGGTGTCACCTGGCTCGACTTGGGGTCGACCGAGGTGGACGTCGTGCTGCTGCTCCGCCACATGCTCCCCGACGACGACTTCCCGAACTCAGCCCTCGAGCTCGATCCGGGTCAGCTCGCCACCCAGGTGATGGGGCAGTACGCGCCGGTCGGCGCCTACTGCACGACCGCCCAGTTCGACGCGGGCGACGCCGCCTGCCGTCCGGCCTGAGGGTCCCCACCGGCGCGGGGCCGGGCGACGTGGCCGTCGGGCCGACGTCGCTGTCCGGCGCGGGTGGCGTCAGGGGCGGGTGGCGAGGCGGGCGGTGAGGGGGCGCTCGATGCCGGCGAGGTGGTGCTCGCGCGGCTCGCCGAAGCGGAGGTCGCTGGCCGAATCGGCCAGGTCGGCGACGACCGCCGACACCAGGACCTCGCCGGCGGCGGCGACGTCGCACAGCCGACAGGCGATGGTGACGTTGCGGCCGATCACGTCGGTGCCGTCGTGCTCGACCTCGCCCGCGTGCACCCCCACGCGAACCTCCAGGGGCGTGTCGGCATCTCCGTCGCGCCGCGCGGCCAGGTCGTCCTGGAGGGCGGCGGCGAAGCGGATCGCCGAGCGGGCGCTCGCGAAGGTCAGCAGGAAGCCGTCGCCGACGGTCTTGACCTCGGTGCCGCCGTGGTCCGCGAGGAGCCGTCGCACCAGGTCGTTGTGGTCGAGCAGGACCTCCCGCCAGCGCTGGTCGCCGAGCAGGTCCGCGTAGCGGGTCGATCCGACGATGTCGGTGCACACGATCGTGACCAGCCCGCCGGTGACGGGAGGCGTCGACGGGGGAGCGCCGGTGTCCGGTGCGGAGGTGCTCGTGGCCGAGGGTCCCGGGGCCGCCGACGCGGGAGCGGGCGCGGGCATGGACGCCGGGATGGGGTCGGTCGGGGCCGGGGCCGGCGGGACCTCAGCCGCCGCGGGCCAGGGGGGCGGCGGTGGGGGCGGACCGGGCGGTCCCGAGCCGGCCGGGGTCGAGGGCACCTCGGGCAGCGGCGGTGCGTGCCCGTGGCCGTGGCGCGCCCGGACCTGGCGGCGGATCTCGTCGCGCTCGGCGCGGAGCGCCTCGCGCTGGCGGTCCCGCTCGGCGCGGAGGTCGTCGCGGAGGCGGCCGCGTTCGGCACGGGAGGCCGCCCGCTCGCGCTCGCGCTCGGCCTTCTTCTTCTTGGAGACGACCGTCACGCCCCCCCACAGCCCGTAGCCCGCCACGTTGACCGTCGGTGCTCCCGGCGGCATGGGCACATCCGCGATGCGGGTGGTGCGGCCGCCCATCAGGACGAACCCCGACGTCTCGACGGGGATGCCTTCGGGCACGACGACCGTCACGCTCCCCATGAACGCCCAGGCCTCGATCTCGATGTCGCCACCGTCGAGCTCGGCCTCGCGAAGGTCGATCAACACCGATCCCCACCACGCGAACGCGCCGACCCGGCGGTCGGCCCGCCACCGGCCCTTGCGGGTCGCCCCGCTCATCACCGCCACCACCCAGCGCCGCTTGCCGGCCGAGACCGTCGCCGCGGGCGCGGCCGCGGGCGTCGCGGGCACCTCGATGGGTGCGGCGGGTCCGGGCGGCGGCAGCTGCACCTGGGTGGCGACGCGCGCCAGCTCGTCGCGGGTCCGAGATGCGTAGGCCTCGCCCGAGAAGGTGGCGAACTCCTCGAGCGTGATCAGCCCCTCGCCCGCCGCCTTCGACAACCAGTCGACCATCGCCTGGCGGTCGGCGTCGGAGGCCCGGACGCCGAGTGGTCCCGTCGCCGGTGCCTCGGCCGGTGCCGGTCCGGTCGGGGCAGCGGGCGCCGCCCCGTCCGGAGCGCGCGTGGAGGGGGCGGGTTCCGGCTCCGGGGCGGGCGCGACCGCCTGGGCCTCGCCGCCGTCGGGGCGGCCGGGGCTGC
>JAAYBP010000173.1 GCA_012730075.1 Acidimicrobiales bacterium
ACAGCTGGACGATGTTGCGCACCCCGGCCCGGCGGGCGGCCTCGAGCAGGAGCCGGGAGCGCCGCACCGCGGTGTCGTGGCCCGTCCGGTCACCGGTCCGCATCCAGAACGTGTTGTAGAAGGTCTCCACGCCGTCGAGCGCGGCATGCAGGGCGGTCGGGTCGTCGAAGGTCAGGGGCAGGACCTCGATGCCGCTGTCACCGGAAGCGGGCGGGTGGTTCGTCAGGGTGCGGACCGATCGCCCCTCGGCGTGCAGCAGGCGGGCGATCTCCGCACCGGTGTTGCCGAAGGCTCCGGTCACCAGGTCGACGCTCATGGGCCCAGTCCAGCAGGATCAGCGCGTGCTCGGGCCTTCCGACCGGCCGCTCCACACCCGATGCTCGCCCGGCCCGCGCGACCGCCACAGCTGGACGACGGCGAGCAGGCCCGGGACGCAGATCGCCACGCCGGCCAGGCCGACCGGGGTGGGCAGGATCGGCGAGCCGTACTCGCCGACGGTCAGGTGGGCCAGGGCGACCAGGGCGCCGAGGGCGAGCAGGACGGTCGACGCCGGCCGAGCCCAGCGCTTCCGGCGAGCGACCGCCCACGCGGCCGCCGCCCAGCCCAGGATGCCGAGGCCGCCGACGGTGAACAGGTAGCCCGCGACCAACCCCTCACCGGGCGGGGTCACGCCGTGGGGCGCGTAGGTGTCGTGGAGGTGGTCGGCCAGGACGTCCGTGGTGGTGACGTCGTAGGCGACCGCGGCCATCGCCAGCACGGTCGCCGCCAGCCCGACGCCCATGGCGGCCAGCACCACATGCGTCGACGGGGCGGTCCGGGCGCGGGCCTCGGTGGCCGGCGAGGGGCTCCGGGTGGTGGTCGAGACGGTCATGTCGTGCTCTCCTCGTCTCCGGGGTCGGGGTTCGTGGACCCACCTTGAGGGACGCGCGGGTGGACGGTCTTGGACGTATGTCGCGTGGGGCCGGGGGACGGCCTCCCTACCGTTGACCCCATGGGAGAGGCCGAGCCGAACCCAGACCCACTGCATCGGTGGAACATCGCCACGCCGGCACGGCCCCGTCTGCCGGGCGTGAGCATGAGCGGCTTCGCCGACCGGACCGTCAGCCCCCTCGACCTCGGGGTCGTGCCCTACCCCGCGGTGACGCTCGCCGTCGACCTGTCCGACGACCTCGAGGTCGTCGACGAGGCGACCGGTCGCGGCGACGGCGGGGCCGTGTCCTTCGGCCCCGGGTCCAACGCCGTGCGGGTCAGGGGCCGCTCCGTCGAGGGCCTCCAGGTGCGCATGTCGCCCGTCGTGGCTCACGCGGTGCTCGGGCCCGGGGCCGCCATCGACGGGGGTCTGGTGAGCCTCGAGGACCTGTGGGGGCGGGACGCGCACCGGTTCCGGGAGCAGCTGCGGGACGCACCGACCTGGGACGACCGCTTCGCCATCGCCGAGACGGCGATCGCCCGGCGCGTCGAGATCGGCCGTGCGGTCGACCCCGAGCTGGTCCACACGTGGGACCGGATGGTGGGGTCGGGAGGCCGGGTGCGGGTGGGACGGGTCGCCGAGGAGCTGGGTTGGGGTCGGAAGCGCCTGTGGTCGAGGTTCCGGTCGCAGCTCGGGCTCACCCCCAAGCAGGCGGCCCGGCTCATCCGCTTCGACCGGGCCGTCCACCGGCTCGCCGCGGGCCACGGAGCGGCCACGGTGGCCGCCGAGGGCGGCTACGCCGACCAGCCGCACCTCAACCGCGAGGTGAAGGCGTTCACCGGGCTGACCCCGTCGGCGGTGGCCCTCGCCCCGTGGTTGGCGGTCGACGACGTCGCCTGGGCCCCACCGCACCCGGCCACATCCTGATCCCCCCGCCGCGACCCGCGGGAACATTCGTCCAAGACCGCACCGCGCCTCCTCCGTCACGCTGCGGGCATGTTCCCCAGCAGCACATCCCCGACCCCGCCCACGGGTCACGACGCGGTGGTGGCCGACGGACTGGTGAAGCGCTACGGCGACGAGGTCGCGCTCGCCGGCGTCGACCTCGCCGTCCCCGCCGGGTCGGTCACCGCCCTCCTCGGCCCCAACGGTGCGGGGAAGAGCACCGCCGTCCGCATCCTGACGACCCTCACCCAGCCCGATGCCGGCCGGGCCGACGTGGCCGGCTTCGACGTCGGCCGGCAGGGCCACGAGGTGCGTCGTCGCATCGGCCTGGCCGCCCAGGACGCCACCGTGGACCACCTGCTCACCGGCCGGGAGAACCTGGTGATGATCGGTGAGCTCCACCAGCTGTCCCGACGGACGGCGAAGACCCGGGCAGCCGAGCTGCTCGACCGGTTCTCGCTGGCCGAAGCCGGTGACCGGGTGGCGGGCCAGTACTCGGGCGGGATGCGGCGGCGCCTCGACCTGGCCGCGGCCCTGGTCACCGATCCGCCGGTCCTGTTCCTCGACGAGCCCACGACCGGTCTCGACCCCCGGGCCCGGCGGGACCTCTGGGACGTGGTCGACGACCTGGTCGACGGCGGCACGACGCTCGTGCTGACCACCCAGTACCTGGAGGAGGCCGAGCGGCTGGCCGACGACATCGTGATGATCGACCGCGGCCGCGTCATCGCGCGCGGCGACACCACGCGCCTCAAGCGCCAGGTCGCGGCAGACCACGTCCACGTCGTCCTGGCCGACCCGCACGAGGACGCGGACCCGGACGCCCTCAGCCGGGCCGCGGCCGCCGTCGAGCGGACCGTCGGCACCGACGTCGTCGTCGACCGGGAGTCGCACTCGCTCGTCGCGCCCGCGCCGTCCGGCGTGACGACGGTCATCGAGGTCGCTCGGGCGCTCGACGACGCCGGCATCGCCCTGGCCGAGATCAGCCTGCGCCAACCCACCCTCGACGACGTGTTCCTGACCCTCACCGGCCGCCCTCCGGGCGCGGCCGATCCGACGAACGAAGAGAGCCCCGACCGATGAGCACCACGACCCTCCCCACCTCCGTCCCCGTCCCCGTCCCCGACGAGCCGCTCGACCCGGCCGCCACCGCGCCGGCGAGCCGCCGCGGCGTCGTCCACGACGCCTGGGTGATCGCCCGCCGCGGCCTGACCCACATGCGTCGCCAGCCGGAGCTGCTGGCCGACGCCATCGGCCACCCGATCATGTTCGTGCTGATGTTCGGCTACGTGTTCGGCGGCGCCATCGACGTCCCCGGCGGCGGCAGCTACCGCGAGTTCCTGATGGGCGGCGTCTTCGCCCAGATCACGGTCTTCAGCGCCTTCTTCGGGGCCCTCGCCCTGGCGACCGACCGTCGCAACCGGGCCGTCGACCGCTTCCGGTCGCTGCCGGTGGCCAACGGCGCGGTGCTCGGCGGCCACGCCCTCACCAACCTCCTGAAGTCGGCCCTCGCCCTGGCCCTCACCACGCTGTGCGGCTTTGCCGTCGGCTGGCGCATCGACAGCGGCGTCCTCGACGCGGTCGGCGGCTACCTCATCCTGCTCGGGTTCTCCTTCGCCATGATCTGGGTCGGGATCCTCCTCGGCAGCGTCGTCTCCACGCCCGAGGGGGTCAGCGGGCTGGCGTTCGTGGTGCTGTTCCCCCTCACCTTCATCGCCAGCACGTTCGTCCCGACCGACACCATGCCCTCGCTGCTGCAGACCGCCGCCGACTGGAACCCGACCACCACGCTGGCCGACGCCCTGCGGATCCAGTTCGGCAACCCGAACCCGCCGGCGCTCCCCGGCGATCCGTGGTCGACCAGC
>JAAYBP010000174.1 GCA_012730075.1 Acidimicrobiales bacterium
GACGGGTGGCGGGTCGTCACCAAGCGGCAGCCGACCGACGCCGAGCGGGCCGACGCCGCCCTCGCCTTCCGCATCTGCGGCTGGGTGAAGTCCAACGCGATCGTGCTGGTCAAGGACGGCGTGGCGTGGGGGATCGGCGCCGGCCAGCAGAACCGGGTCGAGGCCGGCCAGATCGCCACCGCCAAGGCCGACGGACGGGCCGCGGGCGGGGCCTGCGCGAGCGATGCCTTCTACCCGTTCCCCGACGGCGTCGAGGCGGCGGCGGACGCGGGGGTGGCGGTGGTCGTCCAGCCCGGCGGTTCGGTCCGCGACGACGAGGTGATCGCCCGAGCCGACGAGCTGGGCCTGGCGATGCTCTTCACCGGCGAGCGCCACTTCCTCCACTGACACCGGACGTACTCGCGCTCGCTCCTGACACGGAGCGCGCGTCGGGTTCCCAGGCGCGCTAGTGGGCGGCGTTGCGCTCGGCGGCCTCGACCAGGTTGCGGAACAGCATGGCGATCGTGGTGGGGCCGACGCCGCCGACGCGGGGGGTGATCCAGCCGGCGACCGCCTCGCACGCCTCGTCGACGTCGGGCAGCAGGGTGCGGCCCTCGTAGCGGACGCCCGCGCCGACGACGACCCCGCCGGGGCGGACGTGCTCGGGCTGGATCATGCCGGGAACGCCCGCGGCGGCGACGAGGATGTCGGCCTCGCGGGTGAAGTCGGCCCAGCCCGGGACGCCGGTGTGGACGAGCGTGACGGCCGCGTTGGCGGTGGGCCGCTTCTGGGACAGCAGGATGCTGAGCGGCCGCCCGATCGTCACCCCCCGTCCGACCACGACCACGTGGCGACCGGCGACCGGCACGTCGTAGTGGGCGAGGATCGCCTCGATGCCCGCGGGCGTGCACGACACCGGGCCGGGCAGGCCGAGCGCGAGGCGCCCGACGTTGGTCGGGTGGAGGCCGTCGACGTCCTTGTCGGGGTCGACCGCCATCAGCACCGCGTCGAAGTCGACCTGCGGCGGCGCCGGGTACTGCACGAGCATGGCGTCGACCGCCGGGTCCTCGTTCAGGGCGTGCACCGCCTCGATCGCCTGCCCGGTGGTGCAGTCGGCCGGGAGGTGGACGTGGGGGCTGTTGCAGCCCAGCTCCTCGGCCTTGCGCATCTTCATGCCGACGTAGCGGGCGGACGGTCCGTCGTCGCCGATCAGCACCGTCGCCAGTCCGGGGACGTGCCCGGCGGCGCGCAGCGAGTCGATGCGCGGCACCAGATCGGCGAACACGGCCTCGGCCACCGGGGCGCCCGGCATCATCTGGGCGGTCATGGCGCCGACCCTATGCGGCGCCGCCCGCCCCGCCGCCGTTCCGCCGAGGGGTTGTTACATCTGGGGTCTGACCCCGGATGTAACAACGCCGCGGGGGAGGCGGGTCAGGCGACGTTCTTGCGGTTGTAGGCGCGGATGGCGAGGGGAGCGCACACGGCGACGATCACCACGATCCAGATGCAGGTGTAGGCGACCGGGTGGGCGATCGACCACGGGTCACCCGGCTGGACCGGCGTGTTGGGGTTCCCGAACAGCTCGCGCAACGAGTCCGACAGGGTCGTCACCGGGTTCCACTCGGCGATCGTCCGCACCACGCCCGGCATCTGGGCGGTCGGCACGAACGTCGACGCCAGGAACGTCAGCGGGAAGATCGTGGCGAAGGCGAGACCGGTGACGCCCTCGGGCGAACCCACGACGGCCCCGAGCAACATGCCGACCCAGATCATGGCGAACGCGAACGCGATCATGAGCCCGTAGGCGAGCAGCGCGTCGGCGAGCCCGCTGCGGATGCGCCACCCGATCAGGTAGCCGGTGATCGACATCAGGGCGATCGGCAGCATCGTCTTCAGGATGTTGGCCACCGCGTAACCGCCGAGCACCGCGCCGCGGGCGATCGGCAGCGAGCGGAACCGGTCGATCGCCTGGTTCTTCTGGTCGTTGGCGAGGCTCATCGCCGCGCCGAACGCGGTGAAGACGAGCGTCTGGGCGATGATGCCGCCCATCAGGAACTCCCGGTACACCCGGGCGGTCGGGACGCCCTCGTACCCGGGGACCTGGATGGCCCCGCCGAACACGTAGGCGAACAGGACGACGAACATGATCGGCTGGATCGTGGCGTCGCTGAGCTGCTCGGGCTCGCGCTTCATGTGGATCAGACCGCGGCGGGCGAGCACCCACGCGTCGTGCACGAGGCCACGCGGGGCGTGGGGTCCGGTGCGGGCCGGTTCGAGCGGGGCCGGTTCCGCGTCGGTCTCGATGGTGGTGGAGGTCATCGGTGGGATCCCTGGAGGTCGTCGGTGTCGTCGTGGGCGATCGAGCCGGTGAGGGTCAGGAACACCTCGTCGAGCGTGGGTTGGCGGAGGCTGAGGTCCTCGACGGGCAGGTCGGCGTCGGTGAGGGCGCCGGCGACCGAGGCGAGGTCGACGACGCCGCGCTCCGACGGTGCGACCGCCGAGCGGATCGGCCGGTCGACGACGGCCTCGGTGCCGGTGACGTCGGTGAGGATCCGGGCGGCCTCGTCGAGGCGGGCCGGGTCGCTGACGACGACGCCGATGTTGTCGCCCCCGACCTGGCGCTTGAGGCTGCGGGCGTCGCCGCGGGCGATGACCGAACCGTGGTCGACCACGAGGATGTCATCGGCGAGGCGCTCGGCCTCCTCGAGGTACTGGGTGGTGAGCACGATCGTGACCCCGCGGCCGAGCAGCGTCTCGAGGACCTCCCACAGCTCGGCCCGGGCCCGGGGGTCGAGGCCGGTGGTCGGCTCGTCGAGGAAGAGGATCTCGGGGTCGGCGACGAGCGTGGCGGCCAGGTCGAGGCGCCGGCGCATGCCGCCCGAGTAGGACCCGACGACCGTGTCGGCCGCGTCAGCGAGCGAGAACTGCTCGAGCAGCGCGGTGGCGCGTTCACGGGCCGTCCGCCGGGGAAGTTGGTGGAGCTCGGCGATCATCGTGAGGTTCTCGTGGCCGGTGAGCAGCGGGTCGACGGTGGCGTCCTGGGCGGCGAGGCCGATGCGCCGTCGCACCTCGTCGGGCTGGGTCGCCACGTCGAAGCCGGCGACGACCGCCCGCCCCTCGGTCGGGTGCGACAGGGCGGTCAGGATGCGGACGAGCGTCGTCTTGCCCGCCCCGTTCGGGCCGAGCACGGCGGTGACGGTGCCGGTGGGGACGGAGATGTCGACCCCCGCCAGCGCCACCTTGTCGCCGAAGCGCTTGACGAGGCCGCGGCCCTCCACGGCGATCGATGCGGACATGGGTGGGACTCCGGACGGTGGGGGATGGGTGGCGGGACGTCGCCGCGCCCGCCGGGGCAACAGGCTGTCACGGACCCGTCGTCGGCGACAGGTGAGTTCCGACACCCCCGCCCTCGGCGACGGACCGACCACTCTGCACCTGGTAACCGGTCAGGACCCGTCCAGGTTTCGCTCCGTTCGACGGATTCGCGGGTTCGAAGGACCTGGCGGTCAGCCCGGATCGGAGCGGCCCGGGCCGCGGAGCCCGGCGCCGCGGGCGTGGCCGCCGGACCGGTCGCGGGTGTGCTCCGGGCGGTGGCTGGCCTAGCCTCGGCGGTTCCATGACCAGGATCTCCGACCTCCTCGCCCGCGGGCTCACGGTCTCCTTCGAGTTCCCGCCGCCCAAGACGCCCGAGGCCCTGATCACCTTCGACGAGACGATGGCGGACCTGGCCCGGCTGGGTCCGTCGTTCGTCTCGGTCACCTACGGAGCGCTCGGGACGACCCGCGACACCACCCGCGACGTGGTGATCCGCGTCGACAAGGAGCAGGCGTTCCCGGCCATGCCGCACCTCACGTGCGTCGGCCACACCCGCGCCGAGCTGGTCGAGCTGCTCACCCACTACCGCGACGCGGGCGTCGAGAACATCCTCGCCCTGGCCGGCGACCCGCCCGCCGACGGGTCCGACCCCGGCGGCGACTTCCGATACGCCACCGAGCTGATCGAGGTCATCCGCGACGTCGGTGACTTCTCGGTCGGCGTGGCCGCCTTCCCCGAGGTCCACCCCCGCTCGCCCGACCGCGAGACCGACCGGCGCTACCTCGCCGAGAAGCTGGAGATGGCCGACTTCGCCATCACCCAGTTCTTCTACGACGCCGCCGACTACCGGCGCCTGGTCGACGAGCTGGATGCGCACGGCAACGACACGCCGCTCGTCCCCGGGGTGATGCCCTTCATCAGCGTCGCCGGCCTACGGCGGATGGCGGCGATGAACGGCAGCGCCCTGCCCCCGGCGCTCGAGGCCCGGCTCGACCCGGTCGACGGCGACCCGGAGGCGACCCGGCGGCTCGGGGTCGAGGTGGCCTCGGCGCTCGTCGACGAGCTGATCGAGCACGGGGTTCCGGGGCTGCACCTCTACACGATGAACCGGGCGACCTCGGTCCGGGAGGTGTGCGCCGCCACCGGACTCCTCCAGGACGGGCCCGCCGCGGCCGACTGAACCCAGGTGGATAGCGGGGAGGAGCACGCGCCGGCCCCCGGCGACACCGGCGGGGTGCCCACCGCCCCGTCCGTGGCCGACCCCGTCACTGGCGACGGCAGGGAGGCGTCGCCCGTCGGCGCCGGCCCGGACGACCGCGCCGGTGCAGCGGCCCGGTCGGCGCGTGCGCTCGCGGTGGGGTTGGCCGTCGCCGCCGCCGTGGCCGCGGTCCTCGCCATCCGCGCCGAGCCGACGGGCCACCCGGTCACCGACGCGCTCCTCACCGCGCTGATGGCCGGGGCGGTCACGTTCCTCGGCGCCCACGCCCGACCCCTGCCGCTGGCGACCGCCGCGGTCGTCGCCGCCGTCGCCGGTCCGCCCGCCGGGTTCGCCGTCGCCGCCGCGGTCGGTGCGCTCGCCGCCGGGGCGCTCGCTCTCCTGCAACGACGGGCCATCGTCGACCGACGGGTGGCGGCCGCCCTGGCCGGTGCCTCCGCCCTCCTGTCGGTGCAGGCGCTGCTCCAGCTCCGGCCGGCGGAGCCGGCCCGCGGGACCGCCGCGCTCACCCTCGCGGTCCTCGTCCCGGTCGCGTGGACCGGCTGGCGCGGGCTCGACGCCCCGTCGCGCCGGGCGGTCCGCTGGGGGGCGGCGGGCGTCGCCGTCCTCGCCGGGGTGGGCGCGCTCACCGGCGCGGCGGCCGGGCTGGTCGCCCTGCGCGAGATCACCTCCGGTGTCGACCGCACCGACGAGGCCCGCGAGGCGGTGCGCCAGGGCGAGCAGGACGAGGCGACCGACCTGCTGCGGCTCGCCGAGGCCGACCTCGCCGCGGCACGCGGCCGCACCCGCGCCTGGTGGTCGTTCCCCGCCCGGCACACACCGATCGTCGCTCAGCAGCTCGCGGCGATGGACCTCGTCGCCGACGGCGGGGCCCGCAGTGTCGGCCTGGCGGTGTCCAGCTCCGAGCGCATCGACTCCAGCCGCCTGCGCATCGTCGACGGGCGGCTCGACCCCCAGGTGGTCGTCGACGCCGAACCGGTGCTGCGCGACGTCGCCGAGGGCACCGCCCGCATCCAGCGCGACTTCCGCCGGGACCTGACCCCCTCGGTGTGGCGCCTGCCGCCGGTCGACGGCGGGCTCGAGGACTTCGACGAGGCCCTCGCCGACGCCCGGTCGAGCGCCGAGACCGGGGTCCTCGCCGCCGAGGTCGGGCCCGAGCTGCTCGGCGCCGACGGCGTCGCCCGCTACTTCATCGCCTTCGTGAGCCCGTCGGAGGCGCGGGGCACCGGCTTCCTCGGGAACTACGGCCTGCTCACGATCACCGACGGGGAGATCGACCTCGAGGTCGTGGGACGCAACGACGAGCTAGACGACGCGGGCGACGACACCCGCACGATCACCGGCCCACCCGACTACGTGGAGCGCTACCTGCGCTTCGCGCCCCAGCACACGTGGGAGAACGTGACGTTCACGCCGGACGGGCCGACGGCCGCCCAGGTGATCGCCGAGCTGTACCCGCAGTCGGGCGGGCCCGAGATCGACGGGGTCATCCGCATCGACCCGACCGGCCTGTCGCGGCTGCTCCGGGTGACCGGCCCGGTCGCCGTCGAGGGCCTCCCCTACGAGCTCGACGACCAGAACGTCGTCCACTTCCTCCAGGTCGAGCAGTACCGGCTGTTCCAGGTCGACAGCGAGCGCACCGACCTCCTCGGCGTAGTGGCCGAGACGGTGTTCGACCGCCTCACGTCCGGCGAGGGGCCGGGCCCGTCGTGGCTGGCGGACGCGCTCGGGCCCGCCGTCGAGGGCGGCCACGTCTCGCTGTGGCTGCGGTCGGAGCGGGGCGAGGCCCTCGTCGAGCGCCTCGGCGTGACCGGCGCGGTGCCGGCGGTCGTCGACGACGGCTTCGGAGTGGTCGCCCAGAACGCCGGCGGCGGGAAGATCGACCTGTTCATGGAGCGGACCGTCCGCTACGAGGCCGAGGTCGACGCCACGACCGGGCGCCTGACCGCCACCGCCACGGTCGAGCTGCACAACACCGCGCCGTCCGAGGGCGAGCCCTTCTACATGATCGGCAACCTGCTCGACCTGCCCGACGGCACCAACCGGACGTGGCTCTCGCTCTACTCGCCGCACTCGCTGGTGGCCGCCACCGTCGACGGAGAGCCGGTCGAGCTGGAGACCGAGCGGGAGCTGGGCCGCAACGTGTGGTCGCAGTTCGTCCTGATCCCGTCGGGCGGGACCGTCGTCGTAGAGCTCGAGCTCGAGGGGGCCGTCGACCTCTCCGACGGCACGTTCCGGTTCGACTGGCTGCCGCAGATCACCGTCGTGCCCGACCGGGTCGAGGTCGAGGTGACCTTCGCCGGCGCCACGCCGACGGTCAGCGGGACCGGACGCGCCCCCGACGGCGGGGTGCGGGTCGAGGGCGCCACGGTCCGTGCCCACGCGTCCGAGACGCAGGGTCCCTGGGCCGCCGTCGTCACGTTGGCGCCCGACCCCTGAGCGCCGAGCCCGTGGGCATCGGGGCTGGTCATGGGCCTGTCGCCTACTTTCCGACGTGAGGCTTGCCCCTCCGCCACGGAGAGTGGTACGTTCTCGGAATCCGCTCGACGGGGAGCGGCCTACTTTTGCAGGAGAGTCCGCCCATGGTCCGCAAGCTCTGCGTCGCCCTGATCGCCCTGGCGATCCCCTTCCTCGCCGCCACCGCTGCGTCGGCGGTCGAGCCGCAGTACCCGCCGACGGGCGAGGACCCGGTCGTCCTCGACAACGAGGAGTTCAACGACCCCGCCGCGTCCGGTACCGACGCGACGGCGACCAACGGGGCGGCCGGCATCCAGGAGGCCGCCACGAGCGCGGCGGGCGACGACTCCCTCGCCCGCACCGGTAGCGACACGCTGCCCCTCACGACGATCGCCGTCGTGCTCGTCGGCGCCGGCGCCGTCGCCCTGGTGGGGGCCACGCTCACCTCGCGCCGCACGCTCAAGGTCTGACCCTCCGGGCGGTCCCGACCGCCACCAACAACGCCCGATCGGCCGGCCCTGGGGGCCGGTCGATCCGCGTCCGGTCGCCTGCGTGCCGCCCCACCAGGGCCCACTACCCTCCGGGGCCATGGCCAAGATCAAGGTAGAGAACCCGGTCGTCGAGCTCGACGGCGACGAGATGACGCGCATCATCTGGGCGTTCATCAAGGAACAGCTCATCCTCCCCTACCTCGACATCGACCTCGACTACTACGACCTCGGCATCGAGCACCGCGACGCCACCGACGACCAGGTCACGATCGACGCGGCCGAGGCGATCAAGCGCCACGGCGTCGGCGTCAAGTGCGCCACCATCACGCCCGACGAGGCCCGGGTCGAGGAGTTCGGCCTCAAGCAGATGTGGGTGTCGCCCAACGGCACGATCCGCAACATCCTCGGCGGCGTCGTGTTCCGCGAGCCGATCATCATGAGCAACGTGCCGCGGCTCGTGCCCGGGTGGACCAAGCCGATCATCATCGGCCGTCACGCCCACGGCGACCAGTACAAGGCCACCAACTTCAAGGTCCCCGGCCCGGGCACGCTGACGATCTCCTACACGCCCGACGACGGCGGCGAGCCGATCGAGATGGAGGTGTGCCGCTTCCCCGAGGGCGGCGGCGTCGCCATGGGCATGTACAACTTCACCCGGTCGATCGAGGACTTCGCCCGGGCGTCGTTCGCCTACGGGCTCAACCGCGGCTATCCGGTGTACCTGTCGACCAAGAACACGATCCTCAAGGCCTACGACGGCGCGTTCAAGGACATCTTCCAGGCGGTCTTCGACGCCGAGTTCAAGGCCGACTTCGACGCCGCCGGGCTCACCTACGAGCACCGGCTCATCGACGACATGGTCGCCGCCGCCATGAAGTGGGAGGGCGGCTACGTCTGGGCGTGCAAGAACTACGACGGCGACGTCCAGTCCGACACCGTGGCCCAGGGCTTCGGCTCGCTCGGCC
>JAAYBP010000175.1 GCA_012730075.1 Acidimicrobiales bacterium
ACCCCCGGGCCCGACCGCTGCTCGCGGTCGCGTTCGTCGCCGGCCTCTACCTGAACGTGGTGGTGGCCGCGGTGCAGGTGCTCGTCGACCTCGACGGGAGCTGGCTCGCCGCCGAGGGGAACCTCCCCACCGGCCTGACCTCGTCGCCTCCGGCGTTCGCCGCCCTCTGCGTCGCCGGACTCGCCCTGGCCGTCCCGGTCGCCCTCCGCGGCCGGGACCCCGCCGCGATCGGGCCCGACGGCTCGGCTCCGGCGCCCGGGGGGTCGGGGCCTGGCGGTTCGGTTCCGACGATCGACGGGTCTGCCCCGCTCGACGGGTCGGCGCCGGCGCTCGGGGGATCGGCCCCGGCGCTCGGGGGATCGGGGCTCGGCGGTTCGGCTCCGACGGACGGCGGGCCCGCCCCGCTCGGTCCGGAGACGGTCATGCCGGCCGGCCCGCCCACGTCGTGGTCGTCGGACCTTGCGGCCGAGCCCGTCACCGCGCCGGGTCCGGCAGGTGACGGGTCCGCAGTGGGCCGGGTCCGGGCGCGGTTCGGCGCCGCGATCTCCGGCTCCGGCTGGTACGGCCCGGCGGCGCTGGTGGGGGTGGCGCTCTCGGCGTTCGGGATCGCCCTGACCCGGAGTTGGGTCGCGATCGCGGTGGGCATCGTCGTGGTGGCCGGCGCGCTCGTGGTCCGACGGCCCGACCTCCGCCGGATCGGGATGGTCGCCGCCGCGGTGCTGGTGGGCGTGCTGCTGTGCCTGCCCTTCGCCCTCGGCGCCGACGAGCCGGTCGAGTCACCCGGTGACGGCTGGGCCGCCCGCACCGAGATGTGGGGCCACGGCGTCGGCGCCTGGCTCGACCGGCCCGCGACCGGCTGGGGTCCGGGGCGCTTCCAGGAGGCGACCTCCCCCCGGATCTCGCGCCAGTTCGCGATCGACGCCGGGCCGGACCGCCTCTACCCCGACGCCCACAACGTCGCCGTCGAGGCGCTCACCACGCTCGGACCGATCGGACTCGGCCTGCTCGTGGCGTGGGTCGTCGTCGCCGCCCGGGGCGCCCGGGGCCCGCTCGCCTGGCTCGCCGCCGGGTGCGGGCTGGTGTGGCTGCTGAGCCCGGTGTCGGTCGCCGTCGCCCCCGTCGCGCTGATCGCGCTCGGCGCCGCCCGCGGCCCCGTCCCGGCTCCGGCCTCGCACCCCGACGCCGGGCCCGACCCCGCCCGGGCCGCGGGGGTCGAGCCCGATGCGGGACCCGTCGAGCCCGACCGCGACCCGGTCGAGGGTCCGGGCCCGCCGGCGCCGGCCCTGCGGACCGGAGGGGGGCGGACCGCCCTGGCCGCCGCCCTCGTCGTCGGGTCGATCGTGGCCGTCGCGGTCATGTGGGGTGGCACCCTCGTCCGCGCCGGCGAGGACTCCGCCGACCTCGACGCCATCGACCGGGCCGAGCGGGTGTTCGGCGCCGACCCGGCGCTCAGCGACCTGCGGGCCCGGGCGATCTACTCCCGTTCCGACGACATGCCCACCGGCGCCGACCTGGCCGCCCTGCTCGCCGCGGCGGAGGAGACGGTGGCCCGCGACCCGTCCGACCCGCTGGCCCACGTCCAGCTCGCCTCCGTGCAGCGGCTCACCGGCGACCACCGCGCCGCCGACGACAGCCTGGAGGCCGCGCTCGACCGCAACCCGTGGTCGGTCGCCGCCTGGTTCGGCGTCGAGCAGGCCGCACGCGACGCGGGCGACGACGAGCGGGCCGCCGAGGCCTCCGAGGTCCTCTGCGCGCTCGATCCGGTCTTCTGCGGCTGACCCCTTACATCACGCTCCGTGGTCGTCTAGGGTTTCCGGCCAACCAACACGAGGGGGAGAAGCAAGTGGCTCACATCGACCTGCCCGAGGGGCTGCCCGGCATCATCGGACCCATGGCGTTCCGACCGGAGACCTCGGTCCACCTGAACGGTCTGGCCGACGCCCTGCTGCGGGACGAGACCGGCATCACGCGCGGTGAGCGCG
>JAAYBP010000176.1 GCA_012730075.1 Acidimicrobiales bacterium
AACCCGACGATGCGGCCGTCGGCCTCGGCGACGAAGCCCGGTGAGGTGCCGAACGGGTTGGCGCGGTGCTTCCAACGGAAGAACTCGGCGGTGCGCTCCCCCTGCGGCCCGCCCCCGAGGGCGGTGCCGAGCAGGTCGAGCACCTCGGCCTCGTCCGCGTCGGCCGCCGGCCGGACCCGGTACTCCAGCCGCGGCCGGGACGACGCCGGGGCGGCGTTGGCCGCGGCCCCGGCGGCGGTCGCGGGAGCGGTGGTTCCGGTCGCACCCGACCCTCGACCGGAGGTCGAGGTCGAGGGTCCGAGCAGCTCGTCGTAGACGGCCTCCATCCGCTGGATCGCCGCCGCCATCGAGAAGCCCGCCGCGGTGCGATCGCCCGCGTCGACCAGGCGACCCGCCAGGTCCCCGTCGCCGAGCACGCGGCCGAGCGCCCCGGCCAGGGCGTCGGGCTGCCCCGGCGGCACCAGCAGGCCGTCGACCCCGTCGGTGACCGCCTCGCCCACCCCGCCGACGTCGGTCGACACCACCGGCACCCCGCTCGCCATCGCCTCCAGCAGCGACAGCGGCAGGCCCTCGTGGCGGGAGCTGAGGGCGAACACGTCGAAGGCGGGCAGCAGGTCGGCCACGTCGGGGCGCTGGCCGAGCAGGTGGACGACGTCGTCGAGCCGCGCCGCCGCGACCTGGGCCCGCAGCGCGTCCTCCATCACCCCGCCGCCGACCAGCACCAGCGCCGCGTCGGGCCGGTCGGCCCGCACCCGCTCGAAGGCCTCGATCAGCGTCCGCTGGTCCTTCTTGGCCGCCAGGTTCCCGACCGATCCCACCACCGGGACGTCGGCGGCGATCCCCAGCCGGTCGCGGGCGGCGGCGCGGGCCTCGGGGCCGCGTCGCACCTCGGCCTCGTCGATGCCGTGGTAGAGCACCTCGTGGGGCGGCACCGCCACCAACGGCACCCAGCGCGGGACCACCAGCGATTCGTCCACCCCCTCCGACACCGACCACACCCGCCGGTTGCGCCCGATCGTCGCCGCGTTCGCCACCCGCGTCGGGAGGCGGTACCGGGGCCAGGTGTTGTGCTCGGTGTGCACGAACGCCGCGCCGCGGCCACCCGGCGCGATCCGGGCCACCGCCGCCGGGACCGGACTGTGCGTGTGCACCAGGTCGAAGCCGGTCGCCAGCAGGCGTTGCAGGCGCCACGGCCACCGCCACGGACGGCCGCCCCCGCCGAGCGGGTGCACCACCGCTCCCGCCGCCTCCAGGTCGGCGACGAGCGCGTCCTTGTGGGGCTGTACGTAGGCGACCTCCACCCGGAACCGGCGGTCGATGCCCCGGGCCGCGAGGGTGACGATCCGCTCGGCGCCGCCCCGGCCCAGGCCCTTGACCAGCCACAGCACCCGGGGGCCGGTCGCGGCGGCACGGCTGGTCGCGGCCACGGTCGCACTCCTCACGATCGGTTCCCCCTCGCCCGCCCGGGGACAGTAGCGAGCGCCCACGGGGGCGGGGAGCCGGGCGCGGTACGCTCGCCCGGCGGGCAGGGACCACACCGAGGGCCAGGGGGCTAGCGATGCGAGCGGTGATGTACCACTACGTCCGCACGCCGGACCCCGCCCTGCCGCACCTGCGCCACCTGCACACCGACGACTTCGTCCTCCAGGTCGACCACCTCGACCGCACCGAGGGCCTGGCCCGCGCCGAGGACGTGCTCGCCTGGCTCGACGGCGGAGGCCCCCTCCCCAGCGGCGCGGTGCTCACGTTCGACGACGGCCTCGTCGACCACCACGACACCGTCGCCCCGATCCTCGCCGAGCGCGACGCGTGGGGGGTCTTCTACGTGCCGACGGGGCCCTACCGTTCGGGCACGATCCTCGACGTGCACCGCATCCACCTGCTCCTCGGGAGACTCGGCGGCGCCGACCTCCTGGCCCGGCTGCGCGCCGCGGCCGCGTCCGAGGGCATCGACCTGGCGGCCGACGACCGGTGGGCCGGGCGCTACGTCCACCAGGACGACCGCCCGGCCGCCGAGGCCAAGCGGATCCTCAACTACGAGGTCCGCGACGACGACCGGGCCCGGCTGCTCGACCGGCTCGAGGCCGACCTCGAGGCCGAGGGCGTCGCCGACCGGCCGACCGTCGACGATGTGTACGTGCGGCCCGACCAGCTCCGCGCCATGCAGGACGCCGGCCTCACCATCGGCAGCCACGCCGTCACCCACCGGGTGCTGGCCCGCCTCGCCCCCGACGAGCAGCGCGCCGAGATCGACGACAGCTTCGCCCTCCTCGACGAGGCCACCGGCGGCCTGCCGTGGCGCACGTTCTGCTTCCCCTACGGCGGCGCCGACACCTACACCGACGTCACCGAGGACCTCCTCGACGCCGCGGGCAGCCGGTTCGGGTTCAGCGTCGACCCGCGGCCCGTCGCCGACGACGACCGGACCCACCGGCGCCAGTCCCTCCCCCGCTTCGACTGCAACCGGCTGCCGCACGGCGCCGCCCGCGGAGCCTGACGTGACCGACCGTCCCCGCTCCGCTCCCCTGCCGCTCGCGCTCGGCACCGGCTGCCTCGTCGTCGCCGAGATCGGCCAGGCCCACGACGGCAGCCTCGGCACCGCCCACGCCCACATCGACGCGGCGGCCGCCGCGGGCGCCGACGCGGTGAAGTTCCAGACCCACATCGCCGCCGCCGAGAGCACGCCCGGCGAGCCGTGGCGGGTCCGGTTCAGCCCGCAGGACGACACCCGCTTCGACTATTGGCGCCGCATGGAGTTCACCGAGGCCCAGTGGCACGGCCTCCGCGACCACGCCGACGAGGCGGGCCTGGCGTTCGTCAGCTCGCCGTTCTCGATCGAGGCGGTCGAGCTGCTCGAACGGGTCGGGGTATCGGCGTGGAAGATCGCCTCCGGCGAGACCAGCAACCTCCCGCTGCTGCGCCGGGTCTCCGCCCACGGCGCGCCGGTGATCCTGTCGTGCGGCATGAGCGACCTCGCCGAGCTCGACGACGCCGTCGCCGTCGTGCGGGCCGCCGACGCGCCGGTCGCCGTGCTCCAGTGCACCTCGGCCTACCCGTGCCCGCCCGAACGGGTCGGGCTCAACGTCGTCCCCCAGCTCGCCGAGCGCTACGGGGTGCCCACCGGGCTGTCCGACCACAGCGGCACGATCTACGCCGGGCTGGCCGCCGCCGCGCTCGGCGCCGACCTGCTCGAGGTCCACCTCACGCTCAGCCGCCACGCGTTCGGGCCCGACGTCCCCGCGTCGATCACCGTCGAGGAGATGCGCCAGCTCGTCGACGGCGTCGCGTTCATCGCCACCGCCCGGGCCCACCCCGTCGACAAGGACGCCGCCGTCCACGACTTCGCCGAGCTGCGCGACCTGTTCACCAAGAGCGTCGTCGCCCGCCGCGACCTGCCCGCCGGTCACGTCCTCACCGCGGACGACCTCACCGTCAAGAAGCCCGGCACCGGCATCCCCGCCCGCCGCCTCGACGACGTCGTCGGCCGCACGCTGCGCACCGCCGTGGCCGCCGACGCCCTGCTCTCGCCCGACGACCTGGACCCGACGTGAACGAACCGACCTCCCCGCGGCCCCGCCAGGTGTGCGTCGTCGTCACCGCCCGGCCCAGCTACAGCCGGGTCAAGACCGCGCTCGCCGCCATCGCCGCCCACCCCGACCTCGAACTGCACCTCGTCGTCGCCGCGTCGGCGCTGCTCGACCGGTACGGCAGCGTCATCGACCAGATCGAGGCCGACGGCTTCCCGATCGCCGCCCACGTCCACATGGTGGTCGAGGGCGAGAACCCGACGTCGATGGCCAAGACCACCGGTCTCGGCCTGCTCGAGCTGGCCACCACGTTCGACCACCTCGAGCCCGACGTCGTCGTCACGGTCGCCGATCGCTTCGAGACCATCGCGACCGCGGTCGCCGCCAGCTTCATGAACATCCCGCTCGCCCACGTGCAGGGCGGCGAGGTCAGCGGGAACATCGACGAGAAGGTCCGCCACGCCATCACCAAGCTCGCCGACGTCCACTTCGTCGCCACCGAGCTGGCCGGCGAACGGGTGGTCCGCATGGGCGAGGACCCGGCCACCGTCCACGTCACCGGCTGCCCGTCGGTCGACCTGGCCATGGCCGCACGCGACGGGTCGCGCCTGAGCTTCGACCCCACCGAGGAGTACGGCGGGGTCGGTGCCGACATCGACCTCGACCAGCCGTACGTCATCGTGCTCCAGCACCCGGTCACCACCGAGCGCGACGATGCCAAGGCCCAGGTCGAGGCGACGCTCCACGCCATCACCGACTCCGGTCACCAGGCGCTGTGGTTCTGGCCGAACGTCGACGCCGGGAGCGACGCCACCTCCCGGGGGATCCGGGCGTTCCGCGAGACCCACGAACCGGGCCGGATCCGGTTCTTCAAGAACCTGTCGCCCGCCCACTTCCTCGAGCTGCTGATCCACTCGGCCGCCATCGTCGGCAACTCAAGCGTCGCCATCCGCGAGTGCGCCTACCTCGGCGTGCCCGCGGTGAACATCGGCACCCGCCAGGGCGGGCGGGAGCGGGGCGCCAACGTCGTCGACGTCGGCCACGACGCGACCGAGATCCGCGCCGCGGTCGACGCCCAGGTGGCCCGGGGCCGCACCGCGCCCGACCCGCTGTACGGCAAGGGCGACGCCGGCCTCCGCATCGCCGAGCTGCTCGCCGAGGTGCCCCTGTCGATCGAGAAGCGCCTCGCCTACTGACGTGACGCCGACCGCCGACCCGCTCCCGCCGACGGCCACGCCCCGGCCCCGCGCGATCGTGGTCGAGCCCGACCGGTTCTCGCCCGAGGCCATCGCCGTGCTCGACGAGGTCGCCGACGTCGAGCTGCGCCCGGTCGCCCCCGCCGACCTCCCCGCCGCGTTCGCCGAGCACGACGTCGTCTGGATGCGCCTCGCCCACCGCATCGGCGCCGACGAGCTCGGGCGCGAGCCCCGCTGCCGGGTGCTGGCGACCCCGGTCACCGGCCTCGACCACATCGACCTCGACCTGTGCGCGGCGCACGGCATCGAGGTCGTGAGCCTGCGCGGCGAGGTCGAGTTCCTGCGCACCGTGCGCGCCACCGCCGAGCACACCCTCGCCCTCCTGCTCGGACTGCTGCGGCGCCTCCCCGCCGCCACCCGGGCCACCGCGGCCGGCGAGTGGGACCGCGACCGCTTCCCCGGCCACGAGATCCAGGGGGCGACCGTCGGCGTCGTCGGCGTCGGTCGGCTGGGCACGATCGTCGCCGGCTACCTGCGGGCGCTCGGGGCCCACGTGCTCGGCTGCGACCCGCGGGCGGACTTCCCGCACGACGCGGTCGACGAGCGCACCGACCTCGACGACCTGCTCGCCCGCAGCGACGTCGTCACCCTCCACGTCTCCTACTCCGACGCCACCCGCCACCTGATCGGGGCAACGGAGCTCGCCCGCATGCGGCCCCACGCGGTGCTGGTCAACACGTCGCGGGGCGGCCTCGTCGACGAGGCGGCCCTGCTGCACGCCCTCGCCACCGACGCCCTCGGCGGGGCCGCGCTCGACGTGCTCGACGGCGAGCCGGCGATCACCCCCGACCACCCGGTGCTCCGCGCCGCCGCGACCGACGACCGCCTCCTCGTCACCCCGCACCTCGGGGGCAACACCGCCGAGTCGTTCCGGCGCACCGAGGTGTTCCTCGCGCACCGCGTCGTCGACGCCCTCCGCCGCGCCGCGCCCGTCCCGTCCGCCCCCGGCCCGGGGCCCCGGCCGTGAGGGTGCTGGCCATCGTCCCCGCCCGGGCCGGCTCCACCCGGCTGCCCGGCAAGAACGTCATGCCGCTCGGCGGCGTTCCCCTCGCCGAACGGGCCCTCCGCACCGCCCTCGCCGCCGACCGCGTCGACCGGGTCGTCGTCAGCTCCGACGACGACGCCGTACTCGACCTGGCCGCCGCGGTCGACCCCGACGTCGTACTCCGCCGACCGCCCGAGCTGGCCGGCGACCGGTCGCCCGCGCTCGACTTCGTGCTCCACGCGCTCGACGCCCTCGCCCCCGACTCCTTCGACGCGGTCGCCATCGTCCAGCCGACCTCTCCGTTCACGTCCGCCGCCGACGTCGACGCCACCATCGGTCTCCTCGATGCCACCGGCGCCGAGTCCGCGGTCACCGTCATGGCCCTCGACCACGCGATCCACCCGGCCAAGCTCAAGACGATGGACGGCGACCGCCTCGAGCCCTACCTGGAGGACGAGCGGGGCCGCATGGCCGCCCACGAGCTGCCCGAGGTGTTCGTGCGCAACTGCTCGGTGTACGTGAGCCGCACCGACGTGTACCGCGGGGGCCGCACCCTCGGCGACGACTGCCGGGGCCACGTGATGCCGCGCCTGCGGTCCGCCGACATCAACGACGCCACCGACTTCGCGTTCGCCGAGTTCCTCCTCGACCGCCACCCCGAGATCGACCCCCTGCGCCCGTGACCTCGCCCCGCACCCGCCTCAAGGACGTCCTCGCCCGACCGGCGTCGTCGCGGCCCGCCGACGGCCTCACCGTGCTGATCTACCACCGGGTCGGCGGCGGGACGCCCGACGAGCGCGACATGCCCACCGAGGCGTTCCGCGGGCAGATGGAGCACCTCGCCGCGAACCACCGCGTCGTCGCCCTCGACGCCGCGCTCGAGGAGCTCGACGCCGGCGACGACCGGCCCAAGGTGGTCCTCACCTTCGACGACGGCTTCGCCGACGTCGCCGACCCGGCCCTGCCGATCCTCGTCGACCACGCGCTGCCGTTCACCGTCTACGTCGCGTCGGCCTACGTCGGCGGCGAGATGCACTGGGAGGGCTCCACCGCCAGCGGCCCCGGCCCCGCCCTCTCCTGGGACCAGCTCGAGGCGATCGTCGACACCGGCCTGGCGACGATCGGCAACCACACCCACGACCACGCCCGACCCGAGCGCATCGACGACGACCAGCTCGACCGGTGCACGGAGACCCTCATGGGCCGGCTCGGGCTGGACGGCGTGCACCACTTCGCCTACCCGTGGGGCATCGGCGTGCCCGGCCTCGAACCGTCCCTGCGGAGCCGCTTCCGCTCCGCCGCCCTCGGCGACGTCGGCCGCAACCACCCCGGCGACGACCCGCTGCGCCTCCGTCGGGTGCCGGTCCGGGGCACCGACCCCCTGTCGTTCTTCGCCGCCAAGCTCACCGGGCGCCTGCTGCCCGAGCGGGCCTACGGGGCCGTCGTCGCCGGGGCCAAGCGCGTCGGCATGAGCGCGTGAGCGACGGGCGGCCGCTCCGAGTCGGTCACCTCACCACGATCGACATGAGCCTCTGGCTCCTGCTGCGCACCGAGCTCCGCGACGCCGTGGCCGAGGGGTGGGACGTGTTCGGCCTGTCCGCCCCCGGCCCCAACGAGGACCGCCTCCGCGAGCTGGGCGTCACCCCCGTCGCGGTGCGCAGCCTCACCCGGAGCTGGGACCTGCGCTCCGACGGGCGGGCGGCGCGCGAGCTGTACCGCACGCTCCGCGGGCTCGACCTCGACGTGCTGCACACCCACAACCCGAAGACCGGCGTGATCGGCCGCGTCGCCGGACGCCTGGCCCGGATCCCGATCGTCGTCAACACGTGCCACGGCCTGTGGGCCGACGCCGACGACCCGATCGCCAAGCGGGCGCTGGTGTACGGCGCCGAGGCAGCGGCGAGCGTCGCGTCCGACGCCGAGCTCTACCAGAACGACCAGGACCGCCGGACGCTGTCGCGGTACGTGCCCACCCGCAAGGCGTGGACCGTCGGCAACGGCGTCGACCTCGACCGCTTCGTCCGCGATCCCGCGGCCGGCGCCGCCCTCCGCGCCGAGCTGGGCGTCGCGCCCGACGCGATCCTGGTCGGCGGGGTCGGCCGCCAGGTCGCCGAGAAGGGCATGTTCGAGCTGGCCGACGTCGCCCGTCGGCTCGGCGACCGGGCCACGTTCGTGTGGATCGGCCCGCCCGACCCCGACAAGCCCGACGCGGTCGACGGCGAGGTCGACGGGCTCCGGCTCCTCGGCCCCCGCGACGACATGGTCGCCGTCTACTCGGCCCTCGACGTGTTCGTGCTGCCCACCCACCGCGAGGGGTTCTCCCGGTCGGGCATGGAGGCGGCGGCCTGCGCCACGCCGATGGTGCTCACCGACATCCGCGGCTGCCGCGAGATCGGCACCGACGGCGAGCACCTGCTGCTCGTGCCGCCGCGCGACCCCGACGCGCTCGCCGCCGCCGTCACCCGCCTCCTCGACGACCCCGGGCTCCGCCGCAACCTGGCCGCCGCGGCCGAGGCCCGCGCCCGGCGCACCTTCGACCAGACCGCGGTGGCGACGATGTCGCGCGACACCTACCGGCGGGTCGCCCTCCGGCGGGGCCTCGACCTGCCCCTGTGACCGGTCGTCGGACGTCGGGTCAGGTCGGCTTCCACACTCCCCAACGCTCGAACCCGTTCGGGTCGACCCGCAGCAGCTCCGGCGCCGCGTCGAGGCCGGCGAAGAAGCGGTCGGTCGCCACCCTCGCCCCGGGGAACTTGAGCGAGTAGTACTCGTCGAGGAACACGAAGCCCCCGGGCACCAGCCGCTCCCAGACGTACGGCAGCGACACCCGGTAGCTCTCGTACAGGTCGCAGTCGACCAGGGCCGCCATGAACCGACGGTCGGGGTCGCGGTCGGCGGTCATCGTCTCGGCGAAGGGGCCCTCGACCACGTCGACGTTCTCCAGCCCGAGGTACGCCGCCTTGGCCAGCACGGCGTCGACCGACGTCCCGCCGAAGTCGCCCGACGACGAGGCCGCCGACGGCGACGGGTCGCGGCCCACCGCGGCCAGGTGCTCCCGGTTGAGCCGCACCCGGGCCAGGTGGGCGTCGGAGATCGCACCCGCCTCGTGCAGGGCCTCGAACGTCGCGGGCTCGTCCTCCGGCGCGTAGGTGGGGAAGCCGGCGAAGGAGTCGAAGCCGACCACCCGCTTGTCGGACCCGAGCCGCCGCAGGTGCAGGCCGGTGGCGATCAACGACCGGCCCCGGAACACGCCGACCTCGCAGACGTCGCCGGGCAGATCGAGGTGGTCGCGGATGAAGTCGAAGTACGGCGCCAGACCGCCCGCGTCGTCGGGGTCCTTCAGCCCCAGCACCCCGTACTCCCAGCCCTCGGTCAGATCGCGGGTCACCGGGCCTCCTGGCTCGTCGTCTCGTGGTCTCGATAGCGGATCTCCGAGCGGTGCGGTCGGGCCCCGCCCACCGCCCGCTTCGCGGCGCGGGCCGCCCGCAGCCCGGTCGCCATCACCGGTCCGGCGACCGCCCGCCACCCGGTCCAGCCCAGGGCGGCAGCCAGCTCGTCGGGGTCGAGGCGGTGCTCGGCGCCCAGCTCGGCGGCGGCGACCTCGTGGGCGGCGCCGGGCGCCAGCCCGCCCTCGAACAGCTCGGGCCACCGCGACCGCTGCACCCGGTCGAACGCGGCCTGCTCGTCGGGCCCGCGGGAACCGGCCACCGGCCCGAACACCTCGACGTGACGGTCGAGGTAGGCGCCGTACCAGAGCGCGGTGGCCACGCGGTTGGTCGCCACCCGACGGTGGCGGGCGATCTCGTCCCACTGGCGGCCGAGGAAGCCCGGGTCGAAGCGGTCGCCGTGGGTGACGACCCGCCAGCCCCGCTCCTCGTAGGCGTGGCGGGCGAGCGGGTCGGCGTGGTCGCGCCAGTAGAGGCACACCGTCACGTCGTCGTCGCCGGCCCGCTCGGCGATCGCCGCGCACAGGTCGTCGCGGTTGCGGTCGGCGGCACCGTGGGCGGTGCTGTGGAACGGATAGAAGAGCAGGCCCCGTTCCGCGTCGCCGGGCCGGTCGCGCCCGGCGTCGAGGTAGACGAACGGTGCTCCGACGGCGGCGACGTGCTCGGCGCCCGTCGCGCGGAGCGCCTCGGCGTTGACCGAGCTCCACACCAGCTTCGGTAGGTGGCGGCGTTGGGACGTGCTGCCGACCACGTTCCACCCCGACTGCCAGCCGTGCTGGAGGTAGCCGACGATCGGGCGCGGCGACCGACCCGCGTAGGCCGCCAGCACCGCCCGGTGACCGTAGAAGTCGTGCGCCGGGTACACGTCAGGCCTCCTCCGCCGCCGGCGGGCCGG
>JAAYBP010000177.1 GCA_012730075.1 Acidimicrobiales bacterium
CCCGACGTGGTGAAGACGGTGACCGGCGAGGACGTCACCCAGCAGGAGCTCGGCGGCGCCCACGCCCACTCCGCCAAGTCCGGCGTCGCCGCCTTCACCGCGGCCGACGACAAGGCGGTGCTCGACGACGTCCGGTACCTGATGAGCTTCCTGCCCTCCAACAACATGGAGGAGCCGCCCCGGATCGTGCCCACCGACGACCCCGACCGGTCGTGCGACGAGCTGGCCGGGATGATCCCCGACAGCCCGAACCAGCCCTACGACATGCGCAAGGTCATCGAGGTGATCGTCGACGACGCCGACTACGTCGAGTACTTCCCGGCGTGGGCGCAGGCGATCACGTGCGGCTTCGCCCGCATCGACGGCGAGCCGGTCGGCATCGTCGGCAACAACCCGATGTTCTACGCGGGCGTGCTCGACATCGAGTCGTCGGAGAAGGCGGCCCGGTTCGTGCGGGTCTGCGACTCGTTCAACATCCCGCTCATCACGTTCGTCGACGTCCCCGGCTTCCTGCCCGGCGTCGACCAGGAGCACGGCGGCATCATCCGCCACGGCGCCAAGCTCCTGTACGCGTACTGCGAGTCGACGGTGCCGCGCATCCAGGTGATCACCCGCAAGGCGTACGGCGGCGCGTACGTGGTGATGAACTCCAAGTCGATCGGCGCCGACCTGGCGTTCGCCTGGCCGTCCGCCGAGCTGGCGGTCATGGGCGCGTCGGGCGCGGTCGAGATCCTCCACCGCAAGGAGATCGCCGACGCCGCCGACCCCGAGGCCCGCAAGGCGCAGCTCACCGACGAGTACTCCGAGATGTGGTGCAACCCGTACGTGGCGGCCGAGCGGGGCTACGTCGACGACGTGATCGACCCGGCCGAGACCCGGCGCAAGCTGGTCGCCGGGCTCGCCGTCCTGCGCACCAAGCGCGAGGAACTGCCGCCCCGCAAGCACGGGAACATGCCGCTGTGACCGACGGTCCCGGGGCCGCGGGCCCCTCCGCGTCGGTGTCGGTGCGGCCGGTGCCGACCGACGAGGAGGCGGCCGCGATCGTCGCCGCCCTCGATGCCGCCTGGCCCCGCGCCGTCGCCGGGGACGAGGAGCCCCACGGCACCCGTTGGCGCTGGAGCGGACGTTGGTGGTCGAAGCCGGTGCCCCTCCGCCGACGCCGCCCCTGGTAGCCGCCGGGTTCTCCCCCGCGAACCGGCGCGCGATTCCTGCCCTGGGCGGCGGGTTCCCCGCGCCACTTCGCCCTCGGATGAGCGATCGGGGTGGGAGGGGTTCCGTCGCGGCTGGGGCATGCTCGACGGGTGGGACTGTTCGGCCGTCGTGACGTGGTGCGGCGGTGCGTGCGGTGCGGCGAGACATGGCGCGTGCCGGGCGCGCTGGTGAGCGGTCGGCAGTCGAAGTGGCGGCGGGGCGTGTCGATCCCCGACCGCCTCGGCTTCCGCGGGATGGACACCAACGCCTCCGCCGCCATGCGGATCGACCTGGCGAAGCAGCACGGCGCCGGCCTCGAACGGGAACTCGAGACCGTGTCGGCGCTCGCCCAGTGTCCCGGGTGCGGCGGCGTCGGCACCTACACCGAGGAACGGGCCCCGCGCCGTCGATCCTCCTCGTAGCGGCGCGCGATTCCTGCCCTGGGCGGCGGGTTCCCCGCGCCACTTCGGGTGGGGGAGGCGCGGGTCGGCATCATGGGTCGGTGTCCTCGGCCCGCCTGGTGCTCGCGTCGGCCTCCCCGGCCCGGCTGACGCTGCTGCGCGCGGCCGGCATCGAGCCCGACGTGGTCGTCAGCGACGTCGACGAGGACGCCCTGACCGCCGAGGTCGGCACCGACGACCCCGACGTGGTCGTCGCCGCCCTCGCCCGGGCCAAGGCCGAGGCGGTGGCCGCCCGCCTGGCGAACCCCGTCGCGGCCCGGGTGGCGAACCCCGTGGCCGCCCGCCCCGCGACCGGACCGGCGTCCGGCGAGTCCGAGCGCGGGGACGGTAGGACGCTCGTGCTCGGGTGCGACTCGCTGTTCACGATCCACGGGCGCACCTGGGGCAAGCCGTCGGGACCGGAGGAGGCGATCGAACGCATCACGAGCATGGGCGGGTCCGAGGGCGTGCTGGCGACCGGCCACCACCTCGTCGACCTCCGCGACGGGAGGGCCGTCGGCGGCGTCGCCCGCACGACGGTGCGCTTCGCCCCGATGACCGGGGCCGAGGTCGCCGCGTACGTCGCCACCGGCGAGCCGCTGCGCGTGGCCGGGAGCTTCACGCTCGACGGACGCTCCGCCCCGTGGGTCGAGGGGGTCGTCGGCGACCACACCAACGTCGTCGGCCTGTCGCTGCCGCTGCTCCGCGACCTCCTCGGCCGCCTCGGCGTGTCGGTCGTCGACCTGTGGGACCGGTCGGAGGTGTCGCCGTGACGTCCGGGCCGCGGTCCGACCCGTCCGACCCCGTCCCGTCCGTCGGCGGCCGCGGGGACGTGGCGTACCGCCGACCGCCCGCGCCGCTGCGGATCGGGCGGCTCGCCGTCGACCTGCCGGTCGTGCTGGCGCCGATGGCGGGCGTGACCAACCGGGCGTTCCGTCGCCTCTGCCGCGGCTACGGCGCCGGCCTCTACGTGAGCGAGATGGTCACCGCCCGGGCCCTCGTCGAGCGCAACGAGCGGACCCTCGAGATGGTGCGCTTCGACCCCGACGAGCGGCCCCGCAGCGTGCAGCTCTACGGCGTCGACCCGGCGGTGATGGCCGAGGCGGTGCGGATCCTCGTCGACGGCTGCGGCGTCGAGCACGTCGACCTCAACGTCGGCTGCCCGGCCCCGAAGGTCACCCGCAAGGGCGGGGGCGCGGCGCTGGCGGTGCGGCGGGTGCTGCTCGGCGACATCGTCGCCGCGTCGGTGCGCGCCGCCGGCGACGTGCCGTTCACCGTCAAGATGCGCACCGGCGTCGACGACCGGCACCCGACCTACCTGGAGGCCGGGCGGGTCGCCGAGGACGCCGGGGCGGCGGCGGTCGCCCTCCACGCCCGCTCGGCCGAGCAGCTCTACTCCGGTGCCGCCGACTGGACGGCCATCGCCCGGCTGAAGGAGGCGGTCCGGACGATCCCGGTGCTCGGCAACGGCGACATCCTCGAGGGGGCCGACGCGGTGCGGATGATCGCCGAGACCGGGTGCGACGGCGTCGTCGTCGGGCGCGGCTGCCTCGGCCGTCCGTGGCTGTTCCGCGACCTGGCCGACGCGCTCTCGGGGCGTCCGGTGGCCGCGCCGCCGCCGCTGGGCGAGGTGGTCGCGGTGCTGCGCCGTCACGCCGACCTGCTGGTCGACACGTTCGGGCCGGCGCGGGGCGTCCTCCACGTGCGCAAGCACGCCGGTTGGTACCTCGCCGGGTATCCGGTCGGCGGAGCGGTCCGCAAGGAGCTCAACGCCGTGTCGTCGCTCGCCGGGCTCGACACCGTGCTCGACCGCCTCGACCCCGGGCTCACGCTCCAGCCGGGGGCCGAACGGGTGGTGCGGGGCCACACCAACGGGCCCCGGCCGGTCGCGGTGCCCGACGGCTGGTACGACCGGATCGACGATCCGACGCCGCCGGGCCGCGACGCCGAGCTCGCCCTGAGCGGCGGCTGATCGCGTCACCGTCCCCGCGCCGCCCCGCGCCGCCCCGTCCCCTCCTCGTAGCGGCGCGCGATTCCCGCCCTGGGTGGCGGGAATCGCGCGCCAGTTCGGGGGAAGGGGGCGGTGAAGGCGGTGGGGGGGACGGGCGGCGGCGAGGGTGAACGGCGGCGAGGGCGAGGGGTGGACGGTGGCGGCCAGGTCCTACGCTGCACCCACGTGACGACGATCCCGCTGGAGTCGATCGGCGAGCTGACCACGGTCGCCAGCCGCGAGGCGGTGGTGCACGCCGGGCTCGCGGTCCGTCGCTACGACGACCTCGCGCCGGGGGAGGCGCACGACGTCGACGGCTTCGCGTTCCGCACCCTGCCCGAGCCCGGTGAGCTGCTGGCGACGCTGGCGACGGTGAACGACGTCCACTTCGGCGAGACCGTGTGCGGCGTCATCGAGGGCAGCGACATCGGACCGCAGCTGTCGTCGGAGCCCGGCGAGGCGCCCTACCCCGAGGTGATGAACACCGCCGCGGTGGCCGAGATCGGCGCCCTCGCCCCCGACGCCGTGCTCGTCAAGGGCGACCTCACCGCCGGCGGCACCGACGAGCAGGTCGACGCCTTCCTCGCCTGCTACTCGCCGCTCGCCGACCGCATGACGTGGGTTCGCGGCAACCACGAGAGCCACCACGGCCAGCAGCGGGGCGCGGTGCCGGTGCAGGTCGTCGACGTCGAGGGCGCACGCGTCGTGCTGCTCGACTCGTCGGTCGACGGCTCCGAGGGCGGACACCTGACCGCCGATCAGATCGAGGAGGTCGACACCCTCGCCGCCGAGGCCGACCGGCCGGTGCTGCTGATGAGCCACCACCACGCGTGGGACCCGGCGTCGGCCGAGCGTCCGGAGCACTACTTCGGCATCGACCCCGACAGCTCCGAGGCGCTGGTCGAGGTGGTGGCCCGGCGCCCGCGCATCGTCGCCCACCTCGCCGGGCACACGCACCGCAACCGGGTGCGGCGGTTCGCGGCGACCGGCGACGTGCCGTGGGTCGAGGTGAGCTGCGTCAAGGACTACCCGGGCGGGTGGGCCGAGTACCGGGTGCACGAGGGCGGGATCCTCCAGGTGTTCCACCGGATCTCGACACCCGAGGCGCTGACGTGGACCGAGCGCACGCGCCACATGTTCGAGGGCCTCTACGCCGAGTACGCGTTCGGCGGGGTCGACGACCGCAACCTCGTGATCCCCGTCCGCCGGTGAGCCCCGCCGCCGGGGGAAGCGCGGGCGAGGGCCGCGCCGCCGACGAGGGCCGTCCCGCCGCCGACGGCCGTTCCGCGGTCGAAGCGTTCACCGACGGACCGCTGACGGGGATGCGGGTCGTCGACTGCTCGACCGTCGTCGCCGGGCCCGGGTGCGCGCGGTACCTCGGCGACTTCGGGGCCGACGTCGTCAAGGTCGAGCGGCCCGACGGCGGCGACACGACCCGGGCGATGGGGTGGCGCGACCCCGCCGACGACGTCACGCTCTGGTGGAAGTACGAGGGGCGCAACAAGCGCAGCGTCGTGCTCGACCTGAAGGACCCCGCCGACCTCGCGGTGATGCGCCGGCTGCTGGCTACGGCCGACGTGCTCGTCGAGAACTTCCGGCCCGGCACGCTCGAACGCCTGGGCCTGGCGCCGGCCGACCTGATCGCCGCCAACCCGCGCCTCGTCGTCACCCGCGTCACCGGGTTCGGCCAGGACGGTCCCTACGCCGGGCGGCCGGGGTTCGCCACCATCGCCGAGGCGATGAGCGGGTTCGCCAACGTCAACGGCGAACCCGACGGCGGACCGCTCCTGCCGCCGATAGCGCTCACCGACGAGATCACCGCCATCGTCGCCGCCTTCGCGACCCTCGCCGCCGCCCGGACCGGCATCGGCCAGATCGTCGACGTGAACCTGTACGAGTCGCTGCTCCAGATGATGGGCCCGCTCCCCGGGGCCAAGGCGCTGCTCGACTACGACCAGCCCCGGCTCGGCTCGGGCATCCCGTACTCCGTGCCCCGGGGGACGTTCCGCGCCCGCGACGGCCGCTGGGTTGCCATCAGCACGTCGGCCGAGTCGGTGGCCCAGCGGGTGATGGCGCTGATCGGCCTCGGCGGCGATGCGCGCGTCGCCGACTTCGCCTCCCGGGTCGAGCACCGCGACCTGGTCGACGGCACCCTCGCCGCCTGGGTCTCCGAGCGCGACGCCGACGAGGTGCTGGCCGCGTTCGAGGACGCCCACGCGGCGGCCGCGCCGGTCCACACGATGGGCGACATCCTCGCCGACCCCCACCTCGCCGCCCGGGGCGCGCTCCCGGTGGTCGACGGCGTACCGATGCAGGGCCTGGTCGCCCGCCTCTCGGAGACGCCCGGCCGGATCCGGTGGGCCGGTCGACCCCTGGGCGCCGACTCCGACGCGGTCCGCGCCGAACTCGACGACGGCGACCCCCGCTAGGCCAGTCGCCGGCAGGGCCGGTTCGTGCCCGGCCCCAACCGGTCCTCGTTCACCCTCGGCGGCTCACTCGTCGGGGAGGGCGGCGACCTCGATGCGGTCCTGGTGCCAGTCGCGTGCCGAGCGGAGGGCGGCGTGGGCGGCGTCGCGGAGGTGCTCGGCGTCGAAGGCGTGGGCCGGGTAACAGGCGACCCCCGCACGGAGGGCGACGCCGTCGGCGACGGTGGCGAGCCGGCGCCGGACCCGCTCGACGGTCCAGACCGCGCCGTTCTCGGGGGTGTCCTCCAGGATCAGGGCGAGGAGACCGTCGTCGAGGCGACAGGCGATGTCGGAGTCGCGGAGCGTCTCGAGCAGGCAGTCGGCGACCGGGCGACCGACGGCGGACGAGGGGTGGTCCGAGTCGAGACCCCGCACCGGTTCGAGGAGCGCCAGGGCGAGCGGGCGCAGGCCGCGGCGCGCCGCCGAGACCCGCTTCTCGAGCGTGACC
This sequence comes from Acidimicrobiales bacterium, assembly GCA_012730075.1. GTDB lineage: Bacteria > Actinomycetota > Acidimicrobiia > Acidimicrobiales > Iamiaceae > Iamia. Next base: position 6,535 of record JAAYBP010000177.1, read on the forward strand.
GCGAAGAAGGACGCGGTGAACAGGCCCGTGTCGGGATCGGTGACGGCGGGCTCCGGAGCGTCGGGGCCGACCGCGACGGCGGTCTCGGCGGCCATCGTCCGGGCGGTGCGCGCCATGATCGCCTCGGCCTCGAAGCGGGCGGCGCGGGCGGCCATCACGTCGCTCTCGGCCCGGGCCGCCTCGGCGGCGATCGAGGCCGCCTCGGCCGACTGCCGGCTCGACGCCAGCCCGTCCGCGAGCCCGAGGGTGAACAGCCCCGACACGAGGGCGCAGCCTCCCGCCCCCGCGGCCAGCCAGACCTGCTCGGTGGCGATGGCGAGGATCGCCAGCACCAGGCCGAGGCAGCCGGTGATCATGCCGGGGGCGGCGCGATGGTTCACGCCAGGAAGATCGGCGGCCGCGCCCGCTTCTGAAGGTGTGCCACTCCCCGCACCGTCCCCCTCACCCACCGTGGTCGTCCCTGCCCAACCCATCCCAAATTTCAACCCTGGTCCACCGTATGGGTGGACCAGGGTTGAAATTTCGAGGGTTGGGGGGTCAGTCGGGGACGGCGGCGACGACGACCTCGCCGTCGGGGGCCTCGGCCAGCGCGGCCCGGGCGACCTCGGTCAGCTCGTCGGCGGAGATGGCGTGGGCGGGGTAGCAGGCGATACCGGCCCGGAAGCGGGCGTCGGGGGCATCCTCCTGGACGCGGCGGCGCATCCGGTCGACGACGACGGCGCAGCCCTCGCTCGGCGTGAACTCCAGCACCAGGGCGATCGTGCCGTCGTCGAGCCGGGCGGCGACGTCGGAGTCGCGGATGGCCCGCGTGACCAGCCCGGCCACGGCGCTCGGGGTCACGTCGCCGTCGATGGTGATGAGGATCAGGCCGAGCTGGCGCAGCGTGCGCCGCGCCGTCGCCACCCTCGACGGGAGCAGCGCGGTGAGCATGGCCTCGCTGAACAGGCCGGACTCCTGGTCGGTGACGGGTTGGTCGGACATCGTGCTCCTGGGGACCGGGGCGGTCGGCGGTGGGCCCACAGGGGGATGATGCCACCCCGGAGGGTGGCCGGGGCGTTGCCTCGCGCGGTTCGCCGGAGTTCGCCGCGCGGGTGGCCGGGACGGTGGCCGGGACGCGGCCTCCCACGGTCCGGCGGGTACGGCTCCCGCGGCTCGGTCGCCGGCCTCGGGTGCGGGGCGTGGGGCCGACCCGGAGCGCGGAGGGGACCGGGGTGGTAGACGGGGGGCCACCGCTCGTCCCCGGGAGGGTCCGTGCAGCGTCTGACCGGCCTCGACGCCTCGTTCCTCTACCTCGAGACGCCGTCGTCCCACATGCACGTGGCCAGCGTCATGGTGCTCGACCCGTCGACCGCCGACGGCGGGGTCACGCTCGAGCGGGTCAAGGAGGTGTACGGCTCGCGGCTCCACCTGGCCCCGCCGTTCCGCCGCCGGTTGGCCGAGGTCCCCTTCGGGCTGCACCACCCGCTGTGGATCGAGGACCCCGACTTCGACATCGACCGCCACGTCCGGTCGATCGCGGTGCCGGCCCCGGGCGACGGTCGGGCGCTCTCGACCCTCGTCGGCCACCTGTCGTCGATCCCGCTCGACCGGCGGCGGCCGCTCTGGGAGGTGTGGGTGATCGAGGGCCTGGCCGACGGCAAGGTCGCCGTGCTGTCGAAGGTCCACCACGCCGCGATCGACGGGGCGTCGGGCAACGAGCTCACCGTCGCCCTGCTCGACCTGTCGCCGGAGATCGCGGTGCACGAGCCCACCGAGGAGTGGCACCCGGACCGCAAGCCGACCGAGGTCGAGATGCTGGGCTACGCGTCGTCGTCGCTCGCCCGTCAGCCGCTGCGGGTGGCCCGGGCGCTGGCCCGCTCGGCCGGGGCGGCGGTCGCGATCCGGCGCCACAACCGCGAGGAGCCGGGCCTCGACCCGCCGCCGTCGCCGTTCTCGGCGCCGCGGACGTCGTTCAACACGGCGATCACGCCTCAGCGCGACTTCGCCTTCACCAGCCTGTCGCTCCCGAAGGTCAAGGCGGTGAAGAACGAGCTCGGGGTGACCGTGAACGACATGGTCCTCGCCCTGTGCGCCGGGGCGCTGCGCCGCTACCTCGACGGTCGCGACGAGCGCCCCGACGGACCGCTCGTCGCGATGGTGCCGGTGTCGGTGCGGGCGGAGGACGAGCGCGACGCCCTCGGGAACCGGGTCAGCTCGATGCTGGCGACGCTTGCCACCGACGTCGACGACCCGCTGGAGCGGGTGCGGGCGATCCACGACGGCATGGCCGAGGTCAAGGTCCAGCTCAAGGCGATCGGCGCCGACACGCTGGGCGACTGGGCCGAGTTCGCCGCCCCGGCGCTGGCGGGCCGGGCCGCCCGCCTCTACTCGCGCACCCGCATGGCCGACCGGCACCGCCCGCTGTTCAACGTCACCATCTCGAACGTCCCGGGTCCGTCGTTCCCGCTGTACTCGATCGGCGCGCGGCTCGACGCGATCTACCCGGTCGGCCCGATCTACGACGGCGGCGGTCTGAACATGACCGTCATGAGCTACCTCGACAACCTCGACTTCGGGCTGCTGGCCTGCCCCGACGTGCTCCCGGAGGTGTGGGGGCTCGCCGACGGGCTCGGCGAGGCCCTCGACGAGCTGGTCGCGGCGGCGGGCGTCAAGCCGGCGGCGGTGCGGAAGCTGTCGCGCGTCTGACGCTCTGACCAGGGCGGACGCGGTCGGGGCGGGCCGACCGGGGTGCCGCCGACCCGTTTGCGTACCGAACGCTCATGCGGGCTCCGACCACCGTGCGTATGTTCCTCCCGCCGGTGCACCACCGGCTGCGGTCGGGCCCGGCCCCTCGTGCGGGAGGGGCCGGGCGGCCGCCCCGGACGCACGGGCGGCGACCCCGCGCCGGCGCGGCCGGCGTCAGGCCGGGGGTAGGCGGGCCGGGGGCTGGTCGGGTGGCCCCGCGAACGTCGGCATCGGCGGTCGGGCGACCGCGTCGGCGAGGGCCTCCAGGTAGTCCGCGCGGGGCACGTCGACCGCGCCCAGGGAGCGCAGGTGGTCGGTCGTCCACTGGACGTCGAGCAGCACCGCACCGTCGGCGCGCAGCCGCTCGACGAGGCCGACGAGGGCCACCTTCGAGCCGTCGCGGTGCCGGTGGAACATCGACTCGCCCGCGAACAGGCCGCCGATCGCCACCCCGTACAGCCCGCCCGCCAGCTCGCCGCTCTCGGTCCACGCCTCGACGCTGTGGCACCAGCCCAGCTCGTGGAGGCGGCCGTAGGCGGCCCGGATGCGCCGGTTGATCCAGCCCCCGGGGCGGCGCGGGTCGGCGCACCCGGCGAGCACGGTCGCGAAGGCGGCGTCGACGGTCACGACGTGGCGGCGCACGCTCCTCGCCAGCGACCGGCTCACCTTCAGCCCGTCGAGGGGGATCACGCCGCGGGGGTCGGGGGACCACCAGGCGAAGTTGCGGCCCCGCCCGAGCGGCATCGGGAACAGCCCGGCCCGGTAGGCGGCGAGCAGCGTGCTCGGCTCGAAGTCGCCGCCGTAGGCGATCGGTCCGTCGGCGGGGCCGTCGAGGGGGGAGGGCATCGTCCAGCGGGACGGCCCGGGGTCGACCGGCACGGCTACGGCGGATCGATGCCCAGCGTGTGGGCGACCTGGAGGCCGAAGCGTCGGGTCGTGCGCTGGTTGAGCGTCCCGCCGACGACCGCCCCGGCCATCAGGGGGATGAAGCTGGTCATGTTGCGTCCCGCCCGGCGGAGGATGCGCCGTTGGATCTGGTTGATGAGCTGGTCACGAGCCGACCGGCCCAGCAGCTCCGACGCGGTGCCGACCGCGGTGGGTCCGTGTCCCGGCCGGAGCAGGAGGGCCAGCTCGGCGGCGTCGAGGCCGCGGGTCTCCGACCACGCCCGGGCGATCATCGGGCCGTTGCGCCGCAGGTCGCGCGCCACGGCGTAGCCGGCGGCCTCGTGCAGTTCGGCGGCCAGCTTCATCTCGATGGCGACGACCACCAGCGTCTCGGCGGCCAGCTCGATCGGCATCGCGGCCCACGTGGCGGGGGTCGTCTGGGACACGGCGGCGAGACCGCCGGTGGTGGCGCCGACGGCCGCGCTGGTGAGGCTGGCGTTGCGGATCAGCGGCCTCGACAGCAGGGCGCCGGCCTTGCCGTCGTGGTGGGTGCGCAGGGTGTCGAGGTCGCGGACCGGCAGGTGGCCGGCGGTCTCGAGCGTGACCCCCGCCAGCCAGCGGCCGGAGCCGACCGCCCGGGTGCCGGCGGCCGACGCGGACCGACGGGCCGCGGCGAGGATCTCCCTCAGGTCGTGGCGGTCGAGGCGGTGCGGGGTGCCGTCGGGTGACGGGGCCCCGCCGATCGCCTCGCCGACCGAGCGCGCCAGTTCGACGTCGGCCGGGTCGTTCGGCATCGGGAGCCCGTCGGACACGGGAGCATCATGCCGCCGTCGGGCCCCGACCGGTCACGCGGGGTTCGCTCCCACCGGAACATCCGTTCCGGTTCCGGGGCGCGGGCGGGACTACTTGCGGGAGTAGTCGTAGAAGCCGAGGCCGGACTTCCGGCCCAGGTGGCCGGCGGCGACCATGCGGCGCAGCGCGGGGGCGGCGGCGTAGTTCGGGTCGGCGAACTCGGCGTAGAGGGCGTCGAGGATGGCGACCGACGTGTCGAGGCCGACGAGGTCGAGCAGCGCCAGCGGACCCATCGGGAAGTTGCAGCCGCCCTTCATCGCGGCGTCGATGTCATCGCGGTTGGCGGTGCCGTTCTCGAGCATCTTCACCGCGTTGTTCAGGTACGGGAAGAGCAGGGCGTTGACGATGAAGCCGGCCCGGTCCTTGACCTGCACCGGCTCCTTGCCGCACGCGGTGGCGAAGGCGGTGACGGCCTCGACGGTGTCCTCCGACGCGGTGAGCGGGGCGACGATCTCGACCAGGCTCATCATCGGGGCCGGGTTGAAGAAGTGGACGCCGACGACCCGGTCCGGGCGCCCGGTGGCGACCGCCATCTCGACGACCGGGAGGGTCGAGGTGTTGGTGGCGAGGATGGCGCCGGCCTTGACGACGCCGTCGAGCTCGGCGAAGAGGCCCTTCTTGACGTCGAGGTCCTCGACGACCGACTCGATCACGAGGTCGCAGTCGGCCAGGTCGCCGATGTGGTCGGTGGCCCGGACCCGGGCGAGGGTCGCGTCGCGGTCCTCCTCGGACAGGCGGCCCTTCTCGACCTGCTTGGCGAGGCTCTTCTCGAGCCCGGCCACCATGGCGTCGGCGGTCGCCTGCTTGCGTGAGCGCAGGACCACCTCGTGGCCGGACTTGGCCGCCACCTCGGCGATGCCCGAGCCCATGATCCCCGAGCCGACGATTCCAACCTTGCTGATGGTCATGGCGCCGCAGGTTACGGGGCGTCAGTCGCCGCCCCCAAAGGCGTCGGCGGCCGGGTCGGGCGCGGGGGCGGTCGCCCGGGCGGTGACGACGAGGCGGGCGGCGACGACGACGAGCAGCGCGGCGAACAGCCCCGCCGACAGCCGGGGGTCGAGCGTGAGCGACAACCGCGACGCCAGGAAGGCCGACACGATGCCCGCGGTGCCGACGACGACCCCCGCCCGCACCTCGGTTAGACCCGACGCCCGGTTCCGCAGGGTGCCGACGACGGCGGTCGGCACGATCACCAGCAGGGAGGTGCCCTTGGCCAGCGCGAGCGGGAGGCCGAAGAGGAGGGTCAGCACCGGCACGATGACGATGCCGCCGCCCACGCCGAGCAACCCGGCGAGGACTCCCGACGTCAGCCCGAGCAGCACCAGGCCGACGGCCATCGCGATCGTCAGGCCGCCCCGGCCGTCGCCGTCGACCCCGTCGCCCTCGGCGACGAGCCGCACGGCGGTCAGCACCATCAGCACCGCGAACCCGTACTGGAGGGCCCGCCCGTCGACCGACGCGAGCCAACGGGTGCCGACGACCGCCCCGGCGAGCGCGCCCACGGTGATCAGCAGGGCGGCGGTCGGGTCGACCTCGCCGGCGGTCGCGTAGCCGACGGCCCCGGCGATCGAGATCGGGACGATCGCGGTGAGCGACGTGCCGGTCGCCAGCTTGTGGGGGAACCCGGCGAGCAGGCCGAGGGCGGGGACGATCACGACGCCGCCACCGACGCCGAACAGGCCCGACGCGAACCCGGCGAGCAGGCCGGCCGCGGCGATGCGTCCCCACCGGGGCGCCGGGGACGCGCTGGCGGCGGCGTCGGCGGGGGCGGTCACCCCGCCACGTTCGCAGGCGGTGGCCCACGCGGGCGAAGATCCGCCCGGCACGGTGCCGGTCGCGTCCCCGTCGGACCGCGCGACCGGCGTGCCCGTCGACCCGGCGTGGGCTGGGTCCCCGCCGGGCTCCAGCGGCTGTGTACCGTCGGCTCATGTCCGGACCCCTCGCCCTCGTCGGCGGCGCCGCCTTCGAATCCGACACGCCGGTCGATGCCGAGCTGGTCGCCGGCTCCGGGGCCGACGAGGTGCTGGTGCTGCCGACCGGTGCCGCCTACGAGCACCCGGGCCGGGTCGTCGACGCCGCGGTGGCACGGTTCGAGGCGCTCGGCGTGCGGGCGCGGGGCGTCGACGTGCTCCGCCGCCCCGACGCGCTCGACGAGTCCACCGCGGCCGACGTCCGCGCCGCCCGGTTCGTGTACCTCGCCGGGGCGTCGCCGATGCACCTGCGCTCGGTGCTGAAGGAGACGCCGGTGTGGGACGCGGTGCTCGCCGCCTGGGACGACGGGGCGGTGCTCGCCGGCACCGATGCGGGGGCGATGGTGCTCTGCGACCCGATGGTCGACCCGCGCGGAGGGGCGCTCACGGTCGGGCTCGGGCCGCTGGTCGACCTCACCGTGATCACCGGCTTCGACTCGTGGTCGCCTGACGCGGTGCAGCGCACGCGGGCGCTGTCGGCGCCCGGCCACGTCCTCGTCGGTGTGGCGTCCGGGTCGGCGCTCGTCCGCGATCCCGACGGTACGTGGCGCGGCGTGGGCGCAGTGGTGCCCGAGGTCTTCGTGGGCGGTGAGGCCGCCTCGCTCGGCGACCTCCCCGCCGCCCCGTTCGCGACCTGACGCTGGGAGCGGCGCCGGTCAGGCGGTCGGGGTGCGGATGGTCACCGTCTCGATGAGCACGTCGCGGGTCGGCGTGCCGTCGTCGCTGCCGGCGGTGACGATCTGGTCGACCACGTCCATCCCGCTGGTGACGGTGCCGAACCGGGGGTACTCGTTGGTGAGCTGCTCGCCCCCGTTCTCGACGACGACGAAGAACTGGCTGCCGGAGACCTCGTCGGCTCGGGCCATCGCCACGTCACCCGCCTGGTAGCCGTCGGTCGGCTTCTCGATGTCGGGGAGCGAGTAGCCGGGGCCGCCGCGGCCCTCGTCCGGGACGCCGCTCGATCCGCCCTGCACGACGAAGCCGGGGATGAGCCGGTGGAACCGGGTGCCATCGAAGTAGCGGTACCGGGCGAGCGACGCGAAGTTGTTGGCCATCGTCGGCGCCGCGGCGGTGTCGAGGGCGATGACGAACGTGCCCTCGGTGGTGACGACCTCGGCCTCGAGGGGCTCGCCCTCGGTGATGCACATGACGATCGGGGCGTCGAACGCGGTGACCCGCTCCTGGGTGCCGTCGGTGGCGGGGCAGGGCGTGGTCGCCTCGGTGACGGTGGTGGTGGTCTCCTCGTCGATGGACTCGTCGAAGGGGACGGTCGTCGAGTCCTCGGTGGCCACGTCCTCCCCGCCGTCGTCGCGTCCGCCCCACCAGACGGCGACGCCGACGAGCAGGGCGACGACCGCGGCGGCCAGGACGAGCTGGAGGGTGCGGCGTCGTCGGCGCGCCTGCTGCTCCGCGGCGCGGGCCGCCTCGATGCGGCTGCGGTGGCCTTCCTTGTGTCG
>JAAYBP010000178.1 GCA_012730075.1 Acidimicrobiales bacterium
AGGCCCGCTCGGTGGAGCCGCTCATCACCATCACCTCTGGAGAGGACGGGCCGGAGCTGCACGAGGAGCCGGTGGGCGACGACCTCTTCTTCCTCACCGTCAGGATCCGCCAGCCGTTCGGCGTCGAACTGCTGCGTGTGCTCGACGACGACACCGTCGACGTGGTGCAGCAGCAGGTGATCGACGGCACCCAGGGCCGGGAGCGCAACCGCCAGTTCAACCGGGCGCTGATGACCAGTGCCAAGGACGCTGCCGCCAAGGTCGCGCTGGAGCGGGCCGGCCACGAGGTCGGCGTGCGTCCCGGCGGCGCCGTCATCATCGACACGTCGCCCGACCTCCCGGTGGCGGCGGTGCTCTTCCCCGGCGACACGGTTCTGGCAGCCGACGGCGAACCTGTGGTCACCGCCACCGACCTGGGCGAGCTGATCGACGCCCACGAACCCGGCGACACCCTGTCGGTCGAGGTGGTCTCCCTGTCCGACGGCGTCGAGCGCTCCATCGAGGTGGAGCTCGGGGCCCACCCCCAGGACGGATCGAAGGCGGTTCTGGGCGTGATCTTGGAGACCCGCCCCCTCTACGACTTTCCCGTCGACGTGTCGATCGATTCCGGGTCGGTGTCGGGGTCCTCGGCCGGGCTGGCCTTCGCGCTGGCCATCCTCGACCGGATCACGCCGGGGCTGCTCACCGGTGGCCACGGCGTGGCCATCACCGGCACGATCGAGCTGGACTCGAGCGTGGGGCCGGTCGGCGGTGTGAGGCAGAAGGTCGAAGCGGCCATCCGCTCCGGAGCGGTGCTCATGCTGGTGCCTGTCCAGGAGCTGGACACGGCGGTCGACGCCGCTGACGATCGGATCGAGGTGCGCGCCGTCACCACGTTCGAGGAGGCGCTCGACGCCCTGGTCGACATCGGCGGCGACCCGGTCCCTCCCGAGCTGGCCCTGCCACCGGCGGTGCTCTCCCAGGGCTGAACGCGGCGCTCCGAGCGAGGCTCGGCGCCGCAGGAAGGGGCCGCCGCAGGTCGGAGCCCATGGCGACGAGGCTCCCCCAACAGCGGGACCCACGGTCGTACCATCGTCTCGATGGCCCCCGATTCGTCCGACCGCAAGACCAACGATCCCGACGTCATCGCGGCGCAGACGTTCACCACGGTCCGCAAGGGCTACGAACCCGACGAGGTGAGGGCCTTCCTGCTGTCGGTGGCGTCGTCCTTGCGCGAGGCCAAGCTCCGCTACGAGGACATGGAGCGTCGCCTGGCCGAGGTCGAGCGCCGCGCCGCCGACCCCAAGGACCTCGACGAGCACGCCGTCACCCAGCTCCTGGGCGAGGAGACCGCCCGCGTGCTCGAGACCGCCCGCCAGGCCGCGGCCGACATCCGATCACGGGCCGAGAGGACGGCCGCGGAGCAGGAGGAGGCCATCGCCGAGCGCGACCGCCTCATCAGGGAGTCGGCCGACGAGTACGCCTCGGGTGTCCGCAGCTCGGCCGACGAGGCCGATCGACGCATCCGCGCCGATGCCGAGCGCTACGCGGAGGAGGTCCGCAGCGCGGCCGATGCCGAGACCACCGCCCAGCGGGCCGCGGCCGACGAGTACGACGAGCGCGTCCGCTCCGGGATCGACGCCGAGGTGGCCGAACTGCGGGCCACCGCCAGCGCCGAGGTCGAGCGGTTGCGCGCCGAGGCCGCTTCGGTCCTCACCGAGCGCACGGCCGAGGCCGAGGTGGCGGCGTCGGCCATCCTGAGCGAGGCCGATGGCTACTCCACCCGCGTGCGGACCGACGCAGACCGCTACTCCGAGGCCACCAGGGCCGCGGCCGACAGCTACCGCAACGACACCCACGGCTCGGCCGACAGCTACAAGGCCGACGCCGTGGCCGAGGGCGACCGGCTGCGCCAGGAGGCGGTAGACGAGGGCCGGCGGATCCGCGAAGACGCCGAGTCGGCGGCGGTGGCCAGCGCCGAAGCGTCGTCCACCGCGGCTCAGAACGCTCTAGACGCCGCCCGCGAGCAGGGCCGCCAGATGGTGGAGGAGGCCCGGTCCTACCGCGAGCGCGTGATCGCCGACCTCGCCGACCGTCGCCGGGCTGCCCGCGGCCAGCTCGACTCCATCGCCGCCACCCGCGACGCGCTCGCCGTGTCGTTGTCCGACGTCGCGGCCAGTCTGTCGTCGTCGCAGCGGCTCCTGAACGAGCTCGACATCGATCCGGCGCTGCTGGGCGACGTCTCGGCGGACCGGGCGGTGCTGGAGGCCCACGATGCGGCCCGTCCTCCGCTGACGCCCCCCGCCGACGACGTGGTCCCCGATGCCGACGTCGATGCCGACTCCGACGTCGATGGGCCCGACGTCGCCGTCGA
>JAAYBP010000179.1 GCA_012730075.1 Acidimicrobiales bacterium
CGCCCCCAGCCGCCGCGTCGATCTCCGTCGAGGTGCCCGCCGCCGCACTGGCCCTCGAGGGGGTGCACGCCGGCTACGGCGAGATCGAGGTGCTCCACGGCGTCGATCTGGTCGTACCCGAGGGCGCGGTCGTCTGCGTCGTCGGGGCGAACGGGGCCGGCAAGTCGACCCTCGCCGGGGTCGCGGCCGGGCTGATCGAGACCCGCGCCGGGCGCGTCCTCCTCGCCGGGGTCGACGTCACCCGACTCGGCCCCCACGAGCGGGCCCGGGCCGGCCTCCTGCTCGCCCCCGAGGCGCGGGGTGTGTTCCCCGCCCTGACCGTCGAGGACAACCTGGCCGTGCGCCTCCGTGACGCCGACGCCCGCGACGCCGCGTACGACCGCTTCCCGGTGCTGGGGGAGCGGCGGCACCAGGCCGCGGGCGCGCTGTCGGGCGGGGAGCAGCAGCAGCTCGCGCTCGTCGGCGCGCTGGTCGACCCGCCGCGGGTGGTGATCGCCGACGAGCCGACGCTCGGCCTGTCGCCGATGGCGACCGAGGTCGTGCTGCGCGCGCTGGAGGACCTCAAGGCCGCGGGGACGTCGCTCGTCCTCGTCGAGGAGCGCGCCCGCGAGGCACTGCGGCTGGCCGACGAGGTGGTCGTCGTCGACCTGGGCCGGGTCGCCTGGTCGGGCCCCGCCTCCCAGGTGGACCTCGACGACCTCACCTCCGCCTACCTCGGCCACGAACCTCACGAGGTGCCAGGAGCGTCAGCGGAAAGCGAGCGTCGCCGCTAGACGGATTCCTCGCTGCGCTCGGAACTTGCGGTGCCGTGCTTGCTGGGTCGGCCTCGCCTGTCGGCTCGGCCTCCTGGCACCTCGTGAGGTTCAGTCGGCGAGGGTCAGGGCGGGCTCGACGGAGGGCTCGTCGGACCGCCCGGCGAGCGCCCGCTGCGCCCACGCGGCGGCGGCGAGGCAGGCGACGCCGCCCAGCAGCACCGCGGCCCGGGCCCCGAACGCGTCGGCGATCCACCCGACGATGGGTCCACCGATCGGCGTGCTCCCGAGGAACACGACCGACTGGAGGGCCAGGACCCGGCCGCGCAGCTCCGGCGCGGCGCGCATCTGCACGATGGCGGTCGACGTCGTCATGAACGTGATCGACGCCGCCCCGAGCAGCACCGCCACCGGGAACGCGGCCCACAGCGCGGGCACCGCGGCGAGGGCGATCATCGTCCCGCCGAAGGCGACCGCGGCCACCACGATCTGGTGGTTGGTGACGTCGGTGCGACGGGCGGTCCAGAGGGCGCCGACCATCGACCCGACGCTCAGGACCGAGAACAGGACCGTGAACATCCCCTCGCCGGAGTGGAGGGGGCCGGTCACCAGCAGCGGGATCGTCACCGAGAAGTTGAAGGCGAACGTGCCGATCACCGCCATCATCACGAGCGGGACGCCCAGCACCGGGGTGCGGCGGACGTAGCGGACGCCCTCGCGCACCTGGCCCCGGCCGCGGGCGACCAGCTCGGCGGGCCGCAGCTCGGAACGGTCCATCGCGAGGAGGCCGTACAGCACGGCGAGGTAGCTCAGCCCGTCGATCAGGAACGCCCAGCCGTACCCGACGGTCACCACCAGGAGGCCGCCGGCGGCGGGACCGATCACCCGGGCCCCGGTCATCAGGGCGCTGTTCAGGCTGACCGCGTTCGGCATCATCGCCTCGGGCACCATCTCGACCACGAACGCCCGGCGGGCCGGGTTGTCGAACGACGTGATCACCCCGCTCATGGCGGCCAACCCGTAGATCACCGGGAGCGACTCGATCCCGGCGAAAACCACCGCGGCCAGGATGAGCGACTGCACCATGGCGGCGGTCTGGGCCACGATCAGCAGTCGGTGCTTGTCGCTGCGGTCCGCGAGCGATCCCGCCCACGCGCCCAGCACGAGCACCGGGCCGAACATCGTGGCCGTCAGCAGGCCGATGGCGACCCCGGAGTCGGTCAGGTCGAGCACCAGCAGCGTCAGCGTGACCATCGTCAGCCACGTGCCGGTCTGGGAGATGAGCTGGCCGAAGAAGAACAGGCGGAAGTTGCGGATCCGCAGCGAGCGGAACGTGTCGCCGGCGCCGGCGCGGAGCTTCTCGGTCACGCGGGCGACTCCTCGTCCTCGGCCAGCGCGCGGAGGAGGGGGACCACGGCGAGGACGAGGCGGCGGTCGTCGGGGGAGAGGGTGGCCAGCCGGGTCGCCAGCCAGGCGTCGCGGCGCTCGGCCGCCTCCCGCACGGCGCCCTGGCCGGACGCGGTCAGGCGGGCCCGGTGGACCCGGCGGTCGTCCTCGCAGCCGACCTTCTCGACCAGACCGGCCTCGACCAGCGAGGCGACCGCCTTGGTGATGGTGGGCGGGGCGACCCGCTCCGACGCCGCCAGGTCGCCGAGGGTCGTCGGTCCGAGGCGGTCGATCGTGTGGAGGATGCCGAGCTGGGTGAGGCTCAGCCCGGTCGCCGCCTCCTGTCGCATCCGCCGCGACAGCCGGCCGACGGCGAGGCGCAGGTCGGCGGCGTCCCGCGCGACGGCGGCGCTGGCGGAGACGGTGGTGGGAGGTGAGGTCATCAGTTCACCAAACTAACCATTGATCGGACCGGATCCGCCTCGATTTCCCGTGACATCCGGCTCACGGGCCGTGCTGGGCCGCCTCGGTCTCTCCGTCGCTCCGGGGCATGGGGCCGGGCGCCGGGTCCGTCCGCCGGAGCCTGTCGTCGGGTTCGGGTCCGACGCCGGCCTCCGGCTAGCTTCGCCGTCGTGGCTGCCGTTGCCGACGACGTCCTCGAGACCGGAGACCGGGTCGTCCTGACCCACGACCTGCGCGAGGTGCCCGAGGGCACCGAGGGCACGGTGGTCCTGGTCGTGGGCATCACCTGGTTCCGCTACTGGGTGCGCTTCGACAACGGCGTGGCCGTCGGCTCGGTCAACCGGAAGCACCTGGCCACGCCCGACGAGTGGAAGGCGATCCAGGCCGGCGGGGGTCCTGGCGCCGAGTCATCCGGCGCGGAGGAGGCCGAGGCGGAGGCCGGCGGGGGCGGATCCGACGGGGGCGGCTACACCCACAACGGCGTGCTGGTCCCGCAGCTCCTCCTCGACCGCACGAAGGCCGCACGAGAGCGCCTCGGCGTCTGACGAGGGATCAGGGCCGGTCCGCGTCGCGTCGTACGTCGCCCCGGCCGGGGCGGTGACGAGGGGCCGGGCGGAGGATCAGGCGAGCGGAGGGGGCGCAACGGCGCGCCCGCGGAGGACGATCGGCTGCTGGCGGTCGGGATCGGAGCACGGCACGCGCCGCACCGGATCCGATGCCGGCTCGCCCTCGAGCACCTCGGCGCCGTCGGGCGCGTACTGGAGGATGTAGGCGCTGCGCACGCCGTCGGTGACGTTCGGCCCGGTGCGGTGCGGCGTCAGCGACGAGAACGCCACCGCCGATCCAGCCGGTACCTCGACCGCCACCGCGCCCTCGGTCGTCTCGGGCAGGCAGCGCTGCCCCAGGTCGGTGTCGTGGTGGCGGAGCGTGCCGCGCCGGTGGCCGCCCGGCACGACCCAGACCGTCCCGTTGTCGAGGGTGGCGTCGACGAGGGGCACCCAGACGGTGAGGTACTCCTGGGGCTCGACGTACGCGTAGCCGTTGTCCTGGTGCCACGGCACCACGTCGGGGTTGTGCGGCAGCTTGTACACCGCCTGGTCCCAGTAGAGGCGGACGTCGGGGCCGATCAGGTCGTGGGTCACGTCGGCGAGCGCCGGGTCGTAGGCGAGGTCGCGGCACGTCTGGTCGAGCACCGACGGGTGCAGCGCGACGGTGAGGGCGTCGGCGATGGCCACCGAGATGCGGCCGCCGTCGACCTGGCGGAGCAGGTCGTTGACCCGGCGCTCGTAGGGGTCGATCGCCTGGCGGACCGCGTCGAGGCGGCCCGGGTCGAACAGGCCGTCGACGAGGACCCAGCCCTCCTCCACGTAGTGGGTGACCTGGTCGACGGTCAGGCGTCGGGGCTCGGGACGCGGCGGGGCGGGCGGGACCCCGAGGTTCCACGGGTGGAGCTCGGCCGCCTCCAGCGCCGCCTGCAGGTCGACCTCGGCCGTGGTACCCATCGCTCGCTCCTCCCGGTCGGTGCCGTCCAGCGTGCCACGCCCCGCGACCGCGCAGAACCACACGAGGTGCCTGGAGCGTTAGCGGAAAGCGGGCGTCGTCGCTAGACGGATTCCTCGCTGCGCTCGGAACTTGCGGTGCCGTGCTTGCTGGGTCGGCCTCGCCTGTCGGCTCGGCCTCCTGGCACCTCGTGTGGTTTTGGGGCTCGGCGGGTCGTCCTTGGCTAGGTTCGCCGGGTCGTCGTCACCCAGGACAGGGGTCCACCGTGCAGGTCACCATGCAGCTCAGCTACGCGGGCGGGTTCAAGGAGTCGGCCCAGCAGGTCGCCGAGTTCGAGCGGGCCGGACTCGACCTGGCGTGGGTCGCCGAGGCGTACGGCTTCGACGGCGTCAGCCTGATGGGCTACCTGGCGGCGTCGACCGAGCGGGTCCAGATCGCCTCGGGCATCCTGCCGATCTACACCCGCACCCCGACGCTGCTCGCCATGACCGCCGCCGGCGTCGACGCCCTGAGCGACGGCCGCTGCCACCTCGGCCTGGGCGCGTCGGGCCCGCAGGTGATCGAGGGCTGGCACGGCGTGCCCTACGACAAGCCGCTCGGCCGCACCCGCGAGATCGTCGAGATCTGCCGCGACGTGTGGGCCCGCGAGGACCGCCTCGTGCACGACGGGCCGATCTACCACCTGCCGCTCCCCGAGGGACAGGGCACCGGTCTCGGCAAGCCGCTGAAGATCATCGCCCACCCGGTCCGCCCCCGGATCCCGATCTGGATCGCCTCGCTCGGCCCGAAGAACGTCGAGGTCACCGCCGAGATCGCCGACGGCTGGATGCCTCTCTTCTTCCACCCGGAGAAGGCGAAGGAGGTCTGGGGCGACGACCTCGCCCGCGGCCGGGCGAAGCGGTCCGACGACCTGGACGACCTGTGGATCAACGCCGGCGGGCTCCTGGCGATCGGCGACGACGTCGAGAGCCTCCGCGACCTCGCCCGCCCGATGATCGCCCTCTACGTCGGCGGCATGGGCGCCAAGGGCCGCAACTTCTACAACGACCTCGTCTGCCGGTACGGCTTCGAGCAGGAGGCCGCCGAGATCCAGGACCTCTACCTCGCGGGCAAGAAGCAGGAGGCGGCCGCCCTCGTGCCCGAGGCGCTGCTGGAGGCCACGTCGCTCTGCGGCCCCGCCGGGTACGTCGCCGAGAAGGTCGCGGCCTTCGCCGAGGCCGGCGTCACCCACCTCGGCGTCACCCCGATCCCCACCGGCGACCAGACCCCGGCCGACCTGATCGGCCAGGTCAAGGAGATGTGCGAGGCCGTCTAGCCTCCCGCCCCATGCCCTCCATCACGCCGTCCGACCGCATCGACGGGGTCGTGCTCGTCACCCCCGACATCCACGGCGACGAGCGTGGCGCGTTCATCGAGACCTACCGGCGGAGCTGGTTCCCCGGCCAGCGGGAGATGATCCAGGGCAACCGGGCCGAGCGCACCGCCGGGTCGATCGTCGGCCTGCACTACCACCTGCACCAGTCCGACTACTGGTACGTGATCCGCGGCCACGCCCGGGTCGTCCTCCACGACCTGCGGCAGGGGAGCGCAACCGACGGCCACACGCTGATGCTCGACCTGGGCGAGGTCGAGGGCGGGCCCCACAACCACCTCGGCGTGTACATCCCGCCCGGCGTGGCCCACGGGTTCGCGTCGCTCTCGGACCTCACGCTCACCTACCTGGTCGACGGCTACTACAACCCCGCCGACGAGCTGGGCGTGGCGTGGGACGACCCCGCCATCGGCGCCGACTGGGGACTCACCGACCCGGTGCTGTCCGGCCGCGACCAGAAGAACCCCGTCCGGGCCGACATCGAGCCGATGTGGCAGCCCCACGCGTCCCTGCGCACGACCTGATCCCGCGGGTCGCGGTGGTCGCGATCGCGGCCTACGCCGGCGCCCAGGTGATCGCCCAGGTGACCAGCCTCAAGATCGGCGTGGTCGGCGGGCGCGCCGTCGACATGGGCACGTTCGTCTACCCGATCACCTTCACCCTGCGCGACGTCGTGCACAAGGTCGTCGGCCGGTCCGCCACGCGCGTCCTGATCCTCACGTGCGCGGGGGTCAACCTCTTCCTCGCCGCCTACCTGGGGTGGACCGCCAGCGTCGAGAGCGATCCGAGCTGGGGCCTCGGTGCCGAGTACGAGGCGGTGCTCGGTCCGATCTGGCGGATCGTGCTGGCCTCGCTGGCCGCCATGGTCGTGAGCGAGTTGATCGACACCGAGGTGTACCACCTGTTCGTCACCCGGGTCACCGATCGCCACCAGTGGGCCCGGGTGCTGACCTCCAACGCGGTCAGCATCCCGATCGACAACCTGATCTTCGCCGTCGGCGCGTTCGCCCCCGTCGCGATCCTCGGCACCGACGGCCTCCCGTGGGCGACGGTGTGGAGCATCTTCTGGGTGAACCTGTGGGTGAAGGGCCTGGTCTCGGTCGCGTCGGTCCCGTTGATCTACGTCACCCGCGACCGCGGCATCGACCCCTAGCCCGGTCCGCCTCGCGCGGTTGCGGTGAACGGGTGCGCGCCGGGCCGCTAGGGTCGCCGCCCGTGCGAGGGATCATCCTGGCCGGCGGCACCGGATCGCGGCTCCACCCGATCACCCAGGGCGTGAGCAAGCAGCTCGTGCCCGTCTACGACAAGCCGATGATCTACTACCCGCTGAGCACGCTGATGCTGGCGGGCATCCGCGACGTGCTGGTCATCACCACCCCGCACGACGCCGAGCCGTTCCGGCGGCTCCTCGGAGACGGGTCCCGGTTCGGCATCTCGATCGACTTCGCGGTCCAGCCCAGCCCCGACGGGCTCGCCCAGGCGTTCATCATCGGCGCCGACCACGTGGGCGACGAGACCTCCGCCCTCGTCCTCGGTGACAACATCTTCTACGGCCCCGGACTCGGCTCGACGCTGCGGCGCTTCGACGGCATCGACGGCGCCGCCATCTTCGGGTACCAGGTGGCCGATCCGACCGCCTACGGCGTCGTCGACTTCGACGCCGACGGCGTCGCCCTGTCGCTCGAGGAGAAGCCCGCCAACCCCAAGAGCAACTTCGCCGTGCCCGGCCTCTACTTCTACGACGCCGAGGTGGTCGAGCTGGCCCGGCACCTCGCGCCCTCCGCCCGGGGCGAGCTGGAGATCACCGACCTCAACCGCATCTACCTCGACCGCGGCAAGCTCCAGGTCGAGGTACTGCCCCGCGGCACCGCCTGGCTCGACACCGGGACGTTCGACACGCTCAACGACGCGTCGAACTTCGTGCGGACGATCGAAGGCCGCCAGGGCCTCAAGATCGGGTGCCCGGAGGAGGTCGCCTGGCGCATGGGGTGGCTCGACGACGAGGGCCTCCTCGCCCGGGCCGAGTCGCTCCGCAAGAGCGGCTACGGCGAGTACCTCGTCAACCTCGTTACATCCGGGGTCTGACCCCAGATGTAACAACGGGCTTCTGTTACATCTGGGGTCAGACCCCGGATGTAACGGTCAGGTCGGAGGCTTGCCCTGGGCGGCGCGGGCGGCGTCGAGGATCTCCTTGCACGTGGGGCAGACCGGGTAGCGGCCCGGGTCGCGGGTGGGCACCCACCGCTTGCCGCACAGCGCGGTCACCGGCGTGCCGGTGATGTAGGCCTCGGTCACCTTCGACTTCGGGATCACCACGTGGGCGAAGCGCTCGTGGTCACCGTCGTCGGTCGTCGGCCGGACGTCGACGTCCTCTTCTACCGAGGGCATCGTCTCCAGCGTCGGCAGGTCGGTCATCGTCGCCCAGTCTGGCGCATCGGCCCGGTGTGCCGGTCAGGTCGGCGACCCGGCGCGGACGAGGGCGGCCTCGGCCTCGTCGACGAAGCGCTGCACCAGCGTCGCCGCCGGGACCAGCTCGTCGATCGCGCCGGCCCCCTGCCCGGCGGGCATGAACTCGCGCTCGGGGTCGACGCCGGGGGTGTCGGGCCCGCCGCCGAGGTGGTTGGCGCCCTCCTCCATCGACTTGAGCACCTGGTACGGGAACGGCTCGGGCTGGCCGCCGTCGCGGTCGAAGGCCTCGGTGTAGGCGTTGCGGACGACCCGGCAGGTCTTGCCGGTGTAGGCGCGGGTGACGACGGTGCCGTCCTCGGCCAGGCCGAGCAGGGCGTCCTTGTAGCCGGGTACGGCGTGGGCCTCGGGCGTGGCGATGAACCGGGTGCCGACCCAGATGCCGTCGGCGCCGAGCGTGAGGGCGGCGGCCAGGCCGCGCCCGTCGAAGATGCCGCCGGCGGCGACGACCGGGATGCGGTCGCCGACCGCGTCGACGATCTGCGGCACGAGGGCGAGGGTGGCGACGGTGCCGGTGTGGCCGCCGGCCTCGGTGCCCTGGGCGACGACGAGGTCGCAACCCGCCTCGACCGCGGCGATCGCGTGGCGGACCTTGCCGCACATGTTGACGACCAGCAGGTTGAGCTCGTGGCACAGGTCGACGACGTCGCGCGGCACGCCGAGGCCGGCGACGTAGACGGTGGCACCGCCCTTGGCGATGTCGGCGATCTTGGCCTCGAAGTCCTGCGGTGCGGCGGTGAGCAGGTCGACGCCGTAGGGCTTGGCCGTGCGCTCGCGGACCGCGGCCATCTCCTCGACGAGCTGCGGGTGGCCCATCGTCGACGCGCCGATGCAGCCGAAGCCCCCGGCCTCGGACACCGCGGCGACCAGCTCCGCGTAGGACACGCCGCCCATCCCGGCGAGCATCACCGGGTGCTCGACGTCGAGGATCTCGGTCAGACGGGTGCGCATCGCGGCACCCTACCGAGCCCTTGACCAGCGGGTCAGGTCGGTCGTGTCGGCCGGTGGGGGGCGACCGGTAACGGTTTTCCTCCGACCCCAGGTGTTACCCAGGCGCCGGGGCCGGTGAAGGCGCCGCGGTGCCAGCGGCGCGGGGTCAGCACCAGGGCCCGCGGGTAGTCCTCGAACAACCAGCGGGCGAAGTTGCGGCGCACCCAGGGCGTCGACCCCGAGATCCGCACCGCCGCCTCCGCGCCCCGCCGGCTCCGCAGCAGCGGGAGCACCCACTCCGCCATCCGGTTGTCGCGGGCCAGCCCGGCGCGCACCGTGCGCTCGTAGCGGGCGGCGACCGCGTCGGTTCCCCCGCCGGCGGTGATGGCCTCGGTCGCCAGCGCCGCGGTCTCCAGTGCCTGGCCGATGCCCTCGCCCGACATCGGGTCGCACGCGGCGGCGGCGTCGCCGACGAAGAGGGCCGGGCCCGAGGCCAGCGGCAGGCGCCCCACGCGGGCGGGGATCGGCCACGCCCGCGGCGGCCCCTCGGCCTCCCAGGCGTCGCCCAGGACCCGTGTCACGACCGGCCGCCGCAGGATCGACCGCCAGGCGTCGCCCATGTCGCCCACCGCCATGCGGCCGTTCCGGTGGATGCCGAAGCCGACGTTCACCGTGCCGTCGCCGAGCGGGAACGACCACGCGTAGCCGGGCAGCAGGTCCTCCTCGAACCACACCCACAGCGCCTCCTCGGCGGTGGGCCCGGTGCCGACGAGGTACTGGCGGAAGGCGTGGCAGTCGCCCCGGTAGCCCGGCACGGCGAGGCCGAGGTGGCGGCGCAGCGGCGACCAGGTGCCGTCGGCACCGATCACGTGGGCGGCGCGGACCTCGCCGAGCCCCTCGACCTCGGCGACGACTCCGCCGCGCTCGACCCGCGCGTCGACGACGGCGTGGCCGTCGTGGACCTCGGCGCCCTCGGCCCGCGCCCGCTCGACGAGGGCCGCGTCGAGGTCGACCCGCCGGGCGACCGCGGCGAAGGTGCCCAGCCCGCGGGGGAACGGCAGCGGGCGCACCGCGCCGGAGGGGGCGACGACGCGCATCTCGTCGACCTCCCGCCACGACGCGACCTCGGTCCGGTCGAGGCCGAGCGCCTCCAGGTGCCGCAGGGCGCCGGTGGTCAGCCCGTCGCCGCACACCTTGTCGCGGGGGAACCGGGCCCGGTCGACGACGAGCACCCGCCGCCCGGCCCGGGTCAGGTGGATGGCGGCCGCCGCGCCCGCCGGGCCGGCGCCCACGACGAGCACGTCGGGGTCGAGCGTCACTGCGCGCGGCGTCGCCGTCGCCGGGGCGGCGCCCCGACCGCGAGGACCTCGTCCCAGCCGCTCCGGAGGGCGGCGACCAGCCGGTCCGGTTCGGTGACCGCGGCCGGGTCCATGTTGATGCCGATGGCGATGTCGTCGAGGTAGCTGAGTAGGGCGAGGTTGACCGCCGCACCGGTCAGCGGACCGAACGCGAACAGGGACTCGACCCGCCCGCCCGCGGTGTAGAGCGGCACCGGTGCCCCCGGCACGTTGGTGGTGACCAGGTCGACGCCCTTCAGCATCGACCCGAACAGGCCGGTGCTCACCGACGTCGGCAGGCGGCGCAGCACCGCGGCCATCGGCTCGACCAGGCCGAGCGACGGCTCGCCGCGCTGCTGTAGCACCAGGTCGTGCAGGGCCCGCATGCGGTCGATCGGGTCGGCGATGTCGAGCGGGATCGGGAACCGGGCCGGCACGAACTGGTTGCCGGCGAGGTCCTCGGTGTCGGAGGACCGGACGTTGATCGGCATCGTCATCCGCAGGGCGGGGACCGGCGCGCCCAGCTCCTCGTGGTACCGGGCGAACCCGGCCGCGGTGGCGGCGACGAACGCGTCGTTGAGCGTGGCGCCCGCGGCGTGGGCGGCCGCCTTGGCGTCGGCGAGCGGCACGCGGATCGTGTCGAGACGCACCGACAGGGAGCGGCCGGTCATCACGCTCGACAGCGGCGCGGTGGCCGGCGCGGCGAGCCGGGCGATCGAACCGGCCGTCTCGGCGGCCCGCCCGGCGGTGCCGCGGGGGTCGGCGACGGCGCGGGTCGCGGTCTGGGCGGCACCGCCGGCGAGCGACGGCACGGCCCGGCGCGCCACCCCGAGGGCGCGGCGCTGCTCGTGGGCGAGGGCGTCGAACCACCGCTCGAACTGGTTGAGCACCGAACCGGACGGGACGTCCGGCAGGTCCGACGGGGCCGGGTCGCGCTCGAGCTCGAACATGATCAGGGCGAGCTTGATGCTCCCCACGCCGTCGGTGATCGCGTGGTGCACCTTCATGATCAGCGCCGCCCGCCCGTCGGCCATGTCCTCGACGACCGTCGCCTCCCACAGCGGACGGGCCCGGTCGAACCCGGCCATGGCGATCGGCTGGGCCAGGTCGAGCACGGCGCGCAGGTCGCCCGGCTCGGGCGCCCGTACGAAGCGCACGTGGTAGTCGAGGTCGAAGGCGGGGTCGACCTCCCAGCGCGGCGGCGCGATCGACAGGGGGTTGGCCCGCACCCGCTGGCGCAGGCGGGGCACCAGCCGGCTGCCCCGGTCGAGCAGGTCGCGCAGTCGGTCGCGGTCGGGCGTGCGGTCGAGCACCGCCACCGCGGTGATCGTGGACCGCAGCATGGCGTCCTTCTCGATGGTCCACATGAGCGCGTCGGAGTCGCTCATCCGGTCCTCGTAGCGCATGTCGCTCATCGACGTCCTCCCGACGGCCGCCTGACGGTGGGTGCCATCTTGGTCGCCCCGCCGACCGGTGCGCCCACCCGGTGGCCGGACCGGTCGGCGGGGCGGTGCACCCTCGCCCGCGTCAGCCGTTGCAGGAGGTGGCGCCCGCGTCGCGGTAGCGGGCCGAAACCGTGTCGGTGGTGGTGGTGCCGTCGGGGTGGTGGATAGTCCGGGTGGTGGTCACCGAGGTGCACGCCGCGCCCGATCGGCTCTCGGTCTGGCCCGTCTGCTCCCCCCACGCGTGCTGGGTGGAGTACAGGGTCACGGTGATGCTCGTGTCGGTGTAGGAGGTCCAGATCAGGATGCCGTAGGGCGTGTCGTTGACGAACTGGAGGTCGGGGTGCTCCCAACCCATCGTCGCCTCGCGGCCGCGCGGATAGCGGTCGAACCACTCCGAGTGCGCCTGGTACTCCCCGAAGGGCAGCCCGGCGAAGAAGGCGGCGTTGAACAGGGTCGTCGCGAACTGCGACACGCCGCCGCCGACCTCGTTGACGTGCTCGCCGTTGGCGATGGCCCCGGCCTCGACGAAGCCCTTCTCCCGGGTGCGTTGACCGACGTGGCCGTTGACCGAGAAGGTCTCGCCCGGCAGCACCAGCGCCCCCCGGACCAGGTCGGCGATGCGGTGGATGTTGGAGACCCGCGCCGCGCAACACGGGTGGTAGGTCGTGAAGGAGCGGACCTGGGACCGCCCCTGCCAGTCGACCGTCGTGCCGACCGGCTCCCGGACGCCGAGCGCCTCGGCCTCCGCGGTGGTCAGGTCGGGCTCGTTGATCTCGGGTTCGACCATGGTGGTCGACTCCCCGGCGAGGATCGACGCCTCCATCACCTCGGCGGCGTCGGCCGCGCAGCAGACCCGGCCCTCGACCGCGGGGATGATCCGCACCGCGCCGCCCTCGACCGTGAACCGGGCGTCCTGCGGCTCGGCGTCGCCGAGCGATCCGATGCGGTCGCGCAGGGCGGCGTCCATCGCCTCGTGGTCGAAGGTCAGGGCGATCTCGTCGCCGGTGACCTCGGAGCCGAGCCACGCCCGCATCTCGGCGACCTCGAAGGTGGCGGTGCGGTCGAGCACGTTGACGCGGAACGGGGTGGCGGTGAGGGCGGTCGCCTCCTCGGCGAGCGCCTGGGCCGCCTCGTCGGTCACCTGAGGATCGCGCGACTCGGGTACGACTCCGATCGTGATCGGGTCCTCCCCGGCGGCGGCCGCGCCGAGCAACTTGTCGGCGACGGTGTCGGGGTCGAGCGCCCGCCCCGCCTCGCCGCCCTGGATGCGGACCGCCTGGGGTGACCCGACGATCGACGGCTCGACCGGCTGGCGGGCGTCCTCGCCCTCGAGCCACGCCAGGGCGAGGGTGAGCTGGTCGGGGCGCACCCGGTACACCGGGGTGACCGTCAGGGGGGTGACGAACGAACCGATCCATCGCAGCGGCTGGGTCAGGGCGGGCGACTCGCGCCCGCGGTCCATCACCGCGTCGACCGTCGCCTCCTCGTCGATCGCGAGGGACAGGTCCTCGGCGACGGTCTCGATCGTGCGGCCGCCGGTGTCGATCTGGACCTCGGTGCCGCCGAACTCCCCGGCGAGGGCGGCGACCCGTTCGGCGACCCCGGCGCGCGTCAACCCTCCGACGTCCTCGCCCGCGAGGGTGACGTTGCGGTGGGATCGCTCGTCGTCGTCGGTGTCGATGCCCCACGCGCCCAGCAGCAGCACCACGACGAGCAGGGGGATGCCGAGGGAGAGGAGCGTGCGGGTCCGCGGTCTGCGCACCGGACCACCATGCCACCTGGCCGGTCCCCGCCGGTGTCTCCCCGCCGGGGCGGCGTCGGCGCGCCTCACCCGGTGGACGGGACGGCCTGCCATCATGGGCGACCCCGGGCCCGCAGGAGGCCCCTCCCCAACGAGGTGACCATGTCAGGTATCTGCGACGGTCGGGTGTGCATCGTCACCGGTGCCGGTCGCGGCATCGGCCGCGAGCACGCCCTGATGCTCGCCCGGGAGGGCGCGTCGGTCGTCGTCAACGACCTCGGCGGCGAGATGGACGGCAGCGGTCGCTCCACCGGACCCGCCCAGGACGTCGTCGACGAGATCGTCGCCGCCGGCGGGCGGGCGGTCGTCAACGGCGACGACGTGTCGAGCTGGGACGGCGCCGAGCGGATGGTGCGCCAGGCGATCGACGCGTTCGGCGACCTGCACGCCGTGGTCAACAACGCCGGCATCCTGCGCGACCGGATGCTGACCAACATGACCGAGGCCGAGTGGGACGCGGTCATCCAGGTCCACCTCAAGGGCACCTTCGCCCCCGCCCGCCACGCCGCCGCCTACTGGCGGGAGCGGTCCAAGGCCGGTGAGGAGGTCGACGGCCGCATCATCAACACCTCGTCGCCGTCGGGCATCTACGGCAACGTCGGCCAGACCAACTACGGCGCCGCCAAGGCGGGCATCGCCGCCTTCACGATCATCGCCGCCAAGGAGCTGGCCCGCTACGGCGTCACCGTCAACGCGATCGCGCCCGCCGCCCTGACGCGCATGACCGAGAACCTCGGCATGGGCCAGGCCGACGAGGCCACCAAGGAGAAGATGTCGCCGCGGTGGATCGCGCCGATCGTCACCTGGCTCGCCTCGCCCGACAGCGGCTCGGTCACCGGCCGGGTGTTCGACGTCAGCGGCCAGGCCGTGTCGGTCGCCGAGGGCTGGCACCGGGGCCCCACCGCCGAGCCGGTCGACGACCCCGCCCTCGTCGGCGAGATCGTGAAGGGGCTCGTCGCCGACGCCCGCCCCAACGCCAACATGTCCGGCTACGACGAGAGCTGAGGAACCGTGCCCATCGACCCCGGCGCCGTCGGCGCCCGCAGCGAGCCCATCCGCCGGTCCTGGACCGGCACCGACACCATCCTCTACGCCCTCGGGGTCGGCGCCGGCGCCGAGGACCCCCTGGCCGAGCTGGCCTTCACCACCGAGAACTCCAACGGCGTCGAGCAACGGGTGCTGCCCACCATGGCGGTCGTGCTCGGCGTGGGCGGCGCGGGCGCGTTCGGGTCGATCGGCTCGTTCAACCCGGCGATGCTCGTCCACGGGGAGCAGGCGATCACCCTCGCCGGACCGATCCCCGTGCAGGGCGAGGTCGAGACCGTCGGCGAGATCACCGGCATCTACGACAAGGGCAAGGGGGCGCTGGTCGAGGTGACGTCGCGCTCGACCGACACCGCCACCGGCGAGCTGCTCTTCACGACGGTGATGTCGGCGTTCATCCGGGGCGAGGGCGGCTTCGGCGGCGACCGCGGGCCGTCGGGCCCGCGGAACGTGCCGCCCGACCGTGCTCCCGACCACACGACCACGTACCCGACCCGCGTCGACCAGGCGCTGCTGTACCGGCTGTCGGGCGACCGCAACCCGCTGCACTCCGACCCGACGTTCGCGGCGATGGGCGGCTTCGACCGGCCGATCCTCCACGGGCTGTGCACCTACGGGTTCACCGGCCGCGCCCTCCTGCACCAGCTCTGCGAGGGCGACCCGGCGCGCTTCGGTGGGATGGAGGGCCGCTTCTCGTCCCCGGTGCTGCCCGGCGAGCGCCTGACCGTCGAGACGTGGGTCGAGGACGGCGGCGCCGTGTTCCGGACCCTCGGCGACGACGGTCGGGTCGTCCTCGACGGCGGGCGCTTCACCCTCGCCGGCTGATCCGGTCGGGACCGCCGGGCGCCGGATCGCCCGTTTGCCCCGGCACCATCCGGTCCGGTCAGAAGTTGAAGAGGTGCTCGACCTTGACCGGGAAGTGGACCGTGCCTCGGGTGCGGGTGGGGTTCATGACCGCGACCGCGTCCTCGTACTCGCGCTCGGCGTAGATCGTGCCGCCGTCGTGGGAGTGGATCGTGACGCGGATCGGGAAGCGGCCGTCGAGCAGCGGGACGTGGTCGAACGCGAAGATGACCTCGCCGTCACCGTTCACCGCGTGGATGTACTGCTCGAGCACGTCGGTGGTGGTGCCCATCAGCCGGGTACCGGCCTCGTCGAAGATCTCCAGCCCGAACGCGACGTCGGTGATCAGCCCGCTGGCCGAGTAGCCGACCCGGATCCGCAGCGGCTGGCCGGGCGTCAGGTGCTGGACGCTGCCCGGGTACTCGATCTCCAGGTGGCGGATCGTCACCGTCGCGCCCGCGTCGGGCTCCGCCTCGTCGGCGACGACCACCGGCAGCTCGCCCGTCACCGGGTCGACGGTGACCGGCGGCGTGTGGTCGCCCTCCTCCACGACGAGCGGCACGTCGGTGCCCCGGGTGGCGAGGGCGTCGTGGAAGGCGCGGATCGCCTCGCCGGGCACGCCCTCGGAGATGAGCTTGCCGTGGTGCAGCACGACCGCCCGGTCGCAGAGCTGGCGCACCAGGTCGGTCGAGTGGCTGACGACGACGATCGTGCGCCCCTCGCGCTGCATGCGGCGGATGCGGTCGATGCACTTGCGCTGGAACGCCTCGTCGCCGACCGACAGCACCTCGTCGACCAGCAGGATGTCGGGGTCGACGTTGATCGCCACCGCGAAGCCGAGGCGGGCGTACATGCCGGAGGAGAAGTGCTTCACCTGCTGGTCGATGAACTCCTCCAGCTCGGCGAAGCCGACGATGTCGTCGAAGATGGCGTCGACGTCGGCCTTCGAGAACCCGAGGATCGATCCGTTCAGGTACACGTTCTCGCGCCCGGTGAGATCGGGGTGGAAGCCCGCGCCCAGCTCGAGCAGGGCGGCCAGGCGGCCCCGGGTGGTGATCGTCCCCGACGTGGGCCGCAGGGTGCCGGCGACGCACTTCAGCAGCGTCGACTTGCCGCTGCCGTTGTGGCCGAGGATGGCGAGGGTCTCGCCGTCGCGCACGGAGAACGAGACGTCGTCGAGGGCGAGGAAGCGCTCCCAGGAGATGCGCCCGGCGCGGATGATGCGCTCCTTGGCCGACCTCGGCTTGTCCTTGGCCAGCTTGAAGACCTTGGTGACCGAGTCGATCGTGATGGCGTCGGCCACGTCAGATCTCCTCGGCCAGGTCGTCCTCGAGGCGGCCGAACAGCCACAGGGCGCCGAGCAGCAGGACCACCGCGAAGATGCCGACGGCCGCCAGGTGGGTGAGGTACCAGCCGATCGGGTGGTCGGGGATGGCGGGCGCCGCCTGGTCGGCCAGGACGTTGTTCGGGTCGAACGTCGGCGAGTTCGTGTACCAGGCGAACCGGGCCGGATCCGGGTTGTAGAGGGCCTTCTGGAACGTGATCACGATCGGGATGATCGGGTTGAGCGACGCGATCCACTCCCGGGCCGGGCCGAGCCGGTCGGCCACCAGGCTGTACGGGTAGACGATCGCGGAGAGCCAGAACCACGCGAGGAGGGTCAGCTCCAGCAGGTGCTCGGTGTCGCGGAGGTACACGTTGATGGCGGAGAGGCCGATGGCGAGGGCGGCGGCGAGGACGAGCAGCACGAGGAACGCCACCGGCACGGCCGGCAGGTACTCGAACGACGGGGCCCGACGGAACAGCGCCAGCGCCCCGACCAGCACGATCGCCTGGAGGAGGAAGTGCACCATGGCGGCGCCGATGGCGGCGAGGGGCAGGATCTCGCGGGGGAACCACACCTTCTGCACGAGCTGGGCGTTGCTCGTGATCGACATCGTCCCCGCGGTGAGGGCGGTCGAGAAGAAGTTCCAGACGAGCAGGCCGGACAGGAAGAAGATCGCGTAGTAGGGGATCTGCACCCGCAGGACCTCCTGGAACACCAGGGAGAACACCACGAGGTAGAGCGCGGGGTTGAGCAGCGTCCACACGAACCCGAGGACGCTGTTCTTGTACTTGACCTTCAGCTCCTTGCGGACGAGGTTCCCGAGCAGCTCCCTGTAGCGCCACACGTGGCGCAGCCGCTCCAGGGGGTTCGGGCGTCGCGAGACCTCGAGCGCCGGGGCCGGGTCGCGGCGGCCGGGCCGGGCGGTCTCGTCGTCGACTGTCGTCACGGGGCCTCTCCTCGGCGGCCGGGCGGCCACCGGGGGAGGAGGGTAGTGGTCGACCCCGGCGATCCCGGGGCAGCGGAGCGGGTCGGCGGACCGCGCGCCGGTCAGCGGCGGGCGACCCGGCGGACCGTCTCGAGCAGGCGGTCCGAGAGGGCACTCCAGTCGTAGCGGTCCTCGACGAGGCGTCGGCCGGCCCGCGCCCGCTCGGCGGCCGCCTCGGGCGCGGCGCGGACCTCGGCCACCCCGGCGGGGAGGTCGTCGGTGACGAGCAGGTGCTCGCCGGAGTCGACATCGAGCCCGCGGGCGCCGACGGTCGAGGTCACGACCGGCACCCCGGCGGCCAGGTACTCGACGATCTTGAGGTTCGTCCCCGAACCGGTCGCCATCGGGTTGATCGCCACGTCGGCGGCGCCGAGCAGGGCCCGCTTGGCGCCGTCGCGGACGCGACCGGTGAACACGACGTTCGGTGGCGGGCGGTGCCCCGAGAAGGCCTCGCCGTGGTGGCCCCCCATCACGAACAGCGCCTCGGGGGCCTCACCGGCGACGGACATCACGATCTCGGCGGCCATCAGGTTCGGCGGATGCCAGCTCCCGAAGAACACCGCGAGCGTGTCGACGTCGCGTGCGCCCGGGCGCAGGTCGCGGTAGCGGGCGAGCCACCGCG
>JAAYBP010000180.1 GCA_012730075.1 Acidimicrobiales bacterium
CTCACCGAGAACTGCATCTTCACCAACGTCGCCCTCACCGACGACGGCGACATCTGGTGGGAGGGCCTCACCGACGAGGCGCCCGCCCACCTGATCGACTGGAAGGGCAACGACTGGACGCCGGACGCCTCCGCCCCGGCCGCCCACCCCAACGCCCGGTTCACCGCCCCGGCGTCGCAGTGCCCGTCGATCGCCCCCGAGTGGGAGGACCCGAAGGGCGTGCCGATCTCGGCGATCCTCTTCGGCGGCCGCCGCGCCACCAACGTCCCGCTGGTGACCGAGGCCTTCGACTGGCAGCAGGGCACGTTCCTCGGGGCGATCATGAGCTCCGAGAAGACCGCCGCCGCCGCCGGCACGATCGGCGAGGTCCGCTTCGACCCCTACGCCATGCTGCCGTTCATGGGCTACAACGCCGGCGACTACATGAAGCACTGGCTCGACATGGGCGAGAAGGTGGGCGCCGACAAGCTGCCCCGCCTCTACTGGGTCAACTGGTTCCGCAAGGGCGAGGACGGCTCCTTCCTGTGGCCCGGCTTCGGCGACAACAGCCGCGTGCTCAAGTGGGTGTTCGAGCGCCTCGACGGCACCGCCGAGGCCGTCGACACCGCCATCGGGCGGGTGCCGGCCACCGGTTCGCTCGACACCTCCGGCCTCGACGTCGACGACGCCACCATGGCCGAGCTGCTCAAGGTCGACAACGAGGCCTGGCGGGGCGAGATCCCGCTGATCGAGGGCCACTTCGAGTTCATCGGCGAGCGCCTGCCCCAGGAGCTGGCCGACGAGCTGCGCGAGCTCGAGAAGCGACTCGCGGACTGACCGACCCCGCCCCACCGAGGACCCGGCGACCCCGCCCCACCGACCCGCCCCACCCACGGAGGACCGAATGTCCGT
Source organism: Acidimicrobiales bacterium (assembly GCA_012730075.1). GTDB lineage: Bacteria > Actinomycetota > Acidimicrobiia > Acidimicrobiales > Iamiaceae > Iamia. The sequence continues at coordinate 892 of JAAYBP010000180.1, forward strand.
CAGCGCGTACATCCTGATCCAGACCGAGGTGGGCAAGGCCGCCCAGGTGGCCAGCGAGGTCGCCGGCATCCCGGGCATCACCGCCGCCGAGAGCGTGACCGGCAGCTACGACGTGATCGCCCGCGCCGAGTCCGACACCGTCGACGACCTCGGGAAGATGGTCGTGTCCCGAGTCCAGATGGTCGAGGGCATCACCCGCACCCTCACCTGCCCCGTCGTCCACCTCTAGCTACATCCGGGGTTGTTACATCCGGGGTCAGACCCCAGATGTAACAACGGGCTTCTGTTACATCTGGGGTCTGACCCCGGATGTAACAACCCCGGATGTAACGCGGCGTTCGCCCCATAGGAGCCAGCCGGGCTGGTCGGCGCCGGGCGGGGCGAAGCGGACGAGGCGGACCGGGCCGCCGGCGCGGCCGACCATCACCAGGTGCTCGGCGTCGGCGGGGGCGAGGGTGACCACCGGGTCGGGCGGGGGCTGCCACGACCGGTCCGAGCGCGGCACGGTCGTCACGGTCAGGGTCCCGGGCTCGGGGCCCGGTTCGACCACCAGGTCGCCGAGCGACTGCCGGTAGGTGCCCACGAGGGCGTCGAGGTCGACGTCGACCGCCGGGTCCGGCTCGGGGTCGCGCTCGACGAGGCCCGCGTGGCGTTCGAGCGCCCAGCGCCGCACCGCCTCGGCGACCCGCCCGCCGTTGGTCGCGTGGACCGCCACCGCGACGACGACCCCGGCGTCGGGGACGATCACCAGGTCGGTCGCGTACCCGGCGGTCAGCCCGCCGTGGCCGATCAGGGTCGTGCCGTCGACCTCCTCGACGAACCAGTCGAGGCCGATCTCGTGCGCCCGGTCGGCCCGGACGACCGGCGTGTGCACGCGCCGCCGCACCGGCTCGGGCAGCAGCATCGAGCCGTCGGCGGCGAGCCCGTCGAGCTGGGCCCGGCCCCACGCCAGCAGGTCGGGCACCGAGGCGATCAGGCCCCCGGCGGCGTGATCGACCGCGCCGAGCTGCCAGCCCGGCTGCCACCCCACCCCCCGGATCACGTACGCCTGCCCGTCGAACACCCAGTGCGGGGCGGCCACCGAGTGCGTGATCGCCTCGTCGGCGGTGAAGCACGCCGTCGCCAGGCCGAGGGGGCGCAGCAGCCGGTCGCGGACGACCGCGGCGACGGGTTCTCCGGTCACCGCCTCGACCACCGCGCCGGCGACGGTGAACCCGGCGTTGCTGTAGGAGTAGCCGGCACCGGGCGGGAAGGTCACCGGCGCGGCGGCGAGGTCGGCGATCGACGTTCCGCCGGTGGTGAACAGCCAGTCGCCGTCGATGCCGGAGCGGTGCGACAGCAGGTGCTCGACGGTGATCGCCGCCAGGTCGAGGCCGCCCCCGGCCCGCTCGACCGCGGCGGCGAGGTCCGGTAGGTGACGGTCGACGGGGTCGTCGAGGCCCAGCCGCCCCTCCTCGGCGAGGAGCGCCACGGCGGCCGCCGTCAGCGTCTTGGTGACCGACCCGACCTGGAACAGCGTGCCCGCCTCGACCGGGGCCGGGTGCTCGGCGTTGGTGACGCCCACGGTCGCCACGTGGGTCGCGCCGTCGACGAGCACGCCGGCCGCGGCGCCCGGCACCCCGTGCTCGGCCACCGCCGCGGCCAGCACCTCGCCCAGCTCGCCGGCGAGCCGGGAGCCGCCCTCCCCCACCGTCGCGTCGTCACCGTCGATCGTCACGGGCGCCGACCGTACCGGCCCCGGGTTGTTACATCTGGGGTCTGACCCCAGATGTAACGGTCAGCCGACGAGGGCGAGCTCGCGGAGGCCGAGGCCCATGATGAAGAGGCCGCCGCAGCCGTAGAGCAGGTACTGCTTCTCGACGAGCTGGGCGCGGTAGGCGTAGAGGACCCCGACCGCGACGAGCGCCGAGAACCCGTACAGCACGTGGAACTCGGTGGGCTCGACGCCGTCGACGTTCATGTGGGCGACGCCGACGATCGCCTGGAGGAACGTCGCCACCTGGGCGGCGATCGTCAGCCACCACAGGGGCGCGACGCGCAGCTTCGGTCGGGCGTGGGCGGCGAGTGCCCACAGCCCGGCGACGCCGTTGCCGACGATCACGACCCAGGCACCGACCTGGTGCAGGGTCCCGAACGCCGAGGCGACGACCAGCGTCGGCCCCCTCAGTCCCCGGCCGGACCCTCAGGCACCGGCGGGCTTCGAGCCCCCGGCCGGCTGGTACGTCCAGACCTCGCTGGCGATCGACACCGGCTTCTGGGCCTCGCCGCCGGCGCGCTCCTGGGCGTCGCGGTGCCCGTGGGCGAAGGCGGGCGAGCTCATCCACGCCTGGAAGGACTCCTGGTCGCGCCAGCGGGTGACGACGAGCCACTGGTCGCGGCCGTCGGTGGGCTGGAGCAGCTCGAAGCCCTCGAAGCCGTCCTGGCCGTCGACCGCGCCGGCACGGGCGGCGAAGCGGTGGGCGAGCTCGTCGCCGCTGTCGGGCGGGACGGTGATGGCGTTGATGATGACGACGGTCACGACGGTCTCCTCGGCGGGGCGGGCTCGGACGGACCGTAGACGCCGGTCGTGCCCTCGGTCGGACCGGACGGCGGCCGGGTGCGGGCCACGGGCACCGGCTCGGTGGCGGGCTCGTCGGCGACCGGCTCGGACTCGTCCGTCCCGTCGGGCGCAGCGGTCGGCCGGCGGCGGGCCACGGGGACCGGCTCGGTGGCGGGCTCGTGAAGCGGGGGCTCCTCCTCGGACACCGCAGGGATCGGCTCGGTGGGGGGTTCGTCGGGCGGGGGCGCAGGCCGGCGAGGAGGCGTCGACGCCGGGCGGCGCCGGGCGGCCGGGCGGCCGCGGGACGTCCGGAGGCCGGGCACGGCGGGGAGCCCGGGGAGGGTGGGGTCGGTGGTGTCCGCGGCGTCGGACTCGACCGCGGACCCGGCGAGCGGCAGCCACAACGTGAAGGTCGAGCCGCCCCGGGCGTTGGCGGCGAGACGGACCTCCCCGCGGTGGGTCTCGGCGATCTGGCGGACGATCGCCAGGCCGAGCCCGCTGCGGCCCTCGGCTCGGGCGCGGGCGCGGTCGCCCCGCCAAAACCGCTCGAAGACGCGGTCGCGGTCCTCGGGCGCGATGCCCGGACCGTCGTCGTCGACGGCGATCCACGCCCACGGCCCGTCCCGGCCGGTGGCGACGCGCACCGTCGTCCCGGTAGGGGCCAGACGTACCGCGTTGGCCACCAGGTTGGCGACCGCCTGGCGCAGGGCGGTGCGATCGCCGACGACCGTCGGCGCCGACCCGTCGTCGGCGCCGACCAGCTCGAGCCCACGGGCGGCCGCGGGGGCGGAGAACTCGGCGACCGTCTCCCCCGCGACGTCCTCCAGCGCCACCGGCCCCTGGGTGCGCGCCGGCGCCCCCTCCCGGGCGTAGGTGAGGAGGTCGTCGACCAGCACCGCCATCCGGGAGACCGAGCGCGACACCACCTCGGCCATCGCCCGCAGCTCCTCGGGCGTGGCGTCGGGGTCGGCGAGGGCCACGTCGACGTTGGTGCGGATCACCGCCAGCGGGTTCCGCAGCTCGTGCGACGCCTCCTGGATGAACCGGCGCTGCTGCTCGAACGCCTCGTCGAGGCGGCCCAGCATCCCGTCGAACGTGTCGGCCAGGTCCTTCAGCTCGTCGCGGGGCCCACGGAGGCGGATGCGCCGCGACAGGTCTGTGGCCTGGATGTCGCGGGCGACGGCGGTGATGCGATCGATCGGGGCCAGGACCCGGCCGGCGATGAACCAGCCGACGCCGAGGCTGGCGACGAACAGCAGCCCGACCGCGGCGAAGCTGTAGCTGCGCAGGAGCTGGAGGGCCCGGCGGTTGGCCGCCTCCTCGAGGGTCGTCAGGTCGCTCACCTCGACCTCGGTGATCTCGACGCTGCCGTCGGCGTTGGGCTGCACGTGGACCGCCCGCCGGGAGTCCGACACCGCGGTGTCGTCGAGCCGGGCGGCGAGGGCGAGGTAGAGCCCGCCGACGACCATCGCCGCCAGGCCGAACAGGACGATCGAGTACAGGACGGTGAGCCGCAACCGGATCGAACCCATCCAGTCGGGCAGGCGGAGGGCCAGGTTCTCGATCGCGGGCGTCGTCATCCGGCTCGACGTCGAGCCGTCGGGCAGGACCTCGGGCCGCCCCTTCATCGGACCCGAACCGCCCCGACCGGCACGGGCGCCCCGACCGCCGTCACCACCCCGACCGACGCATCCACCGCCGCGCTCACGCCGCCGCCCCGTCGTCGAGCAGGCGGTACCCGCGCCCGACGATCGTCTCGATCAGCGGATCCTCGCCGTCGGGCTGGACCTTGCGGCGCAGGGTCCCGACGGTGACCCGGACCGTGTTGGTGAACGGGTCGGCGTGCTCGTCCCACACGTGCTCCAGCAGGCGCTCCTGGCTCATGACCTCGCCGGGGTGGGTCATGAAGTAGCGGAGCAGGGCGAACTCCTTGGCGGTGAGGTCGAGCGGCCGGTCGCCGCGCCACGCCTCGAAGCGGGCGGTGTCGAGCCGCAGCGGGCCTACGACCAGCTCCGCGCTGCTGCGCCCGGCGTCGCGGCGGAGCAGCGACCGCACCCGGGCCGACACCTCGGCGAAGGAGTACGGCTTGACCAGGTAGTCGTCGGCGCCCTCGTCGAGGCCGGCGACGCGGTCCTCGACCGCGTCGCGGGCGGTCAGCATCAGCACCCGGGGCACCTCGGCCTCCTCGCCGGGCCGGTACGCGGGATCGGTGCGGATGCGGCGGCACAGCTCGATCCCGTCGGCCGACGGCAGGTTCAGGTCGAGGCACACCAGGTCGTAGGCGACCGTGGTCAGCCGGTCGACCGCCTCGGGCCCGTCGTGGGCGACGTCGACGGCGTACCCCTCGCGCCGCAGGCCGCGCGCGAGGGCGTCGGCCAGGTCGACCTCGTCCTCGACGATCAGCAGGCGCACGACCGAACGGTACCGGCGCCCCGGGCCCGCGACCCGGCGCGCCGGGGAGGGCCCACCGCGTCGCCACCCGCCGTCAGGAACGGGGGTCCGGGCCCCTAACCTGACCGGGTCGCCCGACCCGGAGGACCCATGTCCGACACGCCCGCGCCCGATCCGACCGCGCCCGCCGCGTCCGAGCCCGCGAGCGCGCCCGCGCCCCCGACGCCCGAGCAGGCGGCGGTCCTCCTCGGACGGGTCCAGGACGAGGTGCGGAAGGTGATCGTCGGCCAGGACCGGGCGCTCGAACGCCTGCTGGTCTGCCTCCTGTCCCGGGGCCACGCCCTGCTGGAGGGCGTCCCCGGCCTGGCCAAGACGCTGGCCGCCGAGACGCTGTCGCGGACCGTCGGCGGCACGTTCTCCCGCATCCAGTTCACGCCCGACCTCCTGCCCGCCGACGTGATGGGCACCCGGATCTTCCGGGCGAGCAGGGAGGAGTTCGACATCGAGCTCGGCCCGGTGTTCGTCAACTTCCTCCTCGCCGACGAGATCAACCGGGCCCCGGCGAAGGTGCAGTCGGCGCTGCTCGAGGTGATGGCCGAGCGGCAGGTGTCGATCGGCGGCGAGACGTTCCCCGTGCCCGACCCGTTCCTGGTGCTCGCCACCCAGAACCCGATCGAGTCCGAGGGCGTCTACCCGCTGCCCGAGGCCCAGCGCGACCGCTTCCTGATGAAGATCGTGGTCGACTACCCCACCGCCGGCGAGGAGGTCGACATCGTCTACCGGATGGGCGTGTCGGCCCCCGAGGCACACGAGGTGCTGTCGCTCGACGAGCTGAAGTCGCTCCAGGCCGCCGCCGACTCGGTGCGCCTCGACCGGCCCGTCGCCGACTACCTGGTCACGGTCGTGATGGCCACGCGGTACCCGTCGAACTACGCGCTGTCCGACATCGACCCGCTGCTGACGATCGGCGGGTCGCCCCGGGCGAGCCTGGGTCTGGCCCGGGCCGGGCGGGCCCTCGCCCTGATGCGTGGGCGCGACCACGTCACGCCCCAGGACGTCTTCGACGTCGCCCCCGACGTGCTCCGCCACCGCATGGTGCTGTCGTACGAGGCGCTGGCCCAGGGGGTCACCCCCGACCAGGTGCTCGCCCGGGTCCTGTCGACGGTCCCGGCCCCGCGCCCGGCCGAGCCGTCCGCCTACCGCGAGCAGGCGGCGCCGCGGCCCGGATCGTACGGATCGGACCCCCGCGCCAACCCCGGCCCCGCCGCGCCGCCACCCGGCTACGGACCCACGGCGGGAGCGCCCGGAACCCCCGGCTACCCGGGAGCACCGGGGTTCCCCACCGGAGCCGGGCCGGACGGTCCCCCGGTCGACGGCCGGGCGCCCGCGCTCGGCGGCCCCGGCCTGCCGTCGCGGCCCACGGACTCGTCGCCGTGGGCCCAGCCGACCGACGACGACCAGAGGTCCGCCTGAGGTGGTCGCCCACGTCGCGCCGCGGGTCTCCCAGAGCGATCCGTCCGAGGTGCTCCGGCGCCTCGACCTCGTGGTGCGCCGCAAGCTCGACGGGCTGCTCAACGGCGACTACCAGGGCCTGGTGCCGGGCCACGGGTCCGAGCAGGGCGAGACCCGCCTGTACGCCCCCGGCGACGACGTCCGGCGCATCGACTGGAACGTCACCGCCCGCATGACCGAGCCGCACGTGCGGGAGACCATCGCCGACCGCGAGCTCGAGTGCTGGATCCTCGCCGACGACTCCCCCACGCTCGACTTCGGCACCGCCCTGTGCGAGAAGCGCGACCTCGCCGTCGCCGCGTCCGCCGCCATCGGGTTCCTCACCCACCGCACCGGCAACCGCATCGGGGCGGTGCTCGCCGGGCCCGACGGCAACCAGATCGTGCCGGCCCGCGGCGGCAAGGACCACCTGCTCGCCGTGCTGCACCGGCTCATCACCGCCCACCGCCACCCCACCGGCCGCACCGATCTCGCCCGCGCCCTCGGCCTGCTCGGCGGGGTGGCCCGCCGCCGGGGCCTGATCGCGGTCGTGTCGGACTTCCTCGAACCGCCCGAGACGTGGCAGCCACCGCTGGCCCGCCTGGCGGTCCGCCACGAGGTGCTGTGCATCGAGGTGGTCGACCCCCGCGAGGTCGAGCTGCCGTCGGTCGGCGTGCTGTCGCTCGTCGACCCCCGCGACGGCGAGCTGCTGGAGATCCAGACCGCCAACCCGAAGATCCGCGAGCGCTACGCGGCGGCCGCGGCCGAGCAACGGGGCGCCATCGCCGACGCGATCCGCCGGGCCGGCGCCGACCACCTCCAGCTCCGCACCGACCGCGACTGGCTGCTCGACGTCGTCCACTTCGTCGCCCGCCGCCGCGACCGCACCCGCGACCTCACCGCCCGCACGATCGCCTGACTGGAAGCCTCCGTTGACCCTCGCCCTCACGTTCCTCGCCCCGAGCCGCTTCTGGCTGCTGCTGGGCGTCGCCGCGCTGGCCGCGATCTACGTCTTCCTCCAGCAGCGGCGCCAGGCGTACACGGTGCGCTTCACCAACCTCGACCTGCTCCGCAGCGTCGCGCCCCGCTCGCCGGGCTGGCGGCGCCACGTCCCCGCCGTCGTCATGCTGATGGCGCTCACCGCCCTCGTCGTCGCCGTCGCCCGCCCGGCCCGCGTCGAGAAGGTGCCCCGCGAGCGGGCGACGGTGATCATGGCGATCGACACCTCGCTGTCGATGATGGCCGAGGACGTGCCCCCCAACCGGCTGGTCGCCGCCCAGGAGGCCGCCGTCGAGTTCCTCGACACGATCCCCGATCAGATGAACGTCGGGCTGGTCAGCTTCAACGGCACCGGCACGATCCTCGTCCCGCCGACGACCGACCGGCTGCGGGTGCGCAACGCCATCGAGGGGCTCGAGCTCGACGAGCGGACCGCCATCGGCGAAGCGATCTTCGCCTCCCTCCAGGCGATCCGGCAGGCTCCGATCGCCGAGGGCGACGAGAGCAACGAGTCGGTCCCGGCCACCATCGTGTTGATGTCCGACGGCAAGACGACCGTCGGCCGGCCCGACTCGGTCGGCGCCGACGCCGCCCGCGAGGCCGGGGTGCCGGTCAACACGATCGCCTTCGGCACCGACCACGGCGTGATCATCCTGCCGTCGGAGCCGGCGCCGGTGCCGGTCGACGTCGACCGCGAGGCGCTCCAGGCGGTGGCCGACGCGACCGGCGGCAAGGCGTTCTCGGCCGAGAGCGAGGGCGAGCTGAGCGAGGTCTACCGCAACATCGGGTCGTCGATCGGCTACGAGGAGGAGTTCCGCGAGGTCGCCCTCTGGTTCGTCGGCCTCGGCATGGTGTTCCTCTTCCTCAGCTCGGCGCTCTCGCTGCTCTGGTTCAGCCGCCTGCCCTGAGCCCCACCGCCGGCGCGAGCCCCACGGCCGTCGCGGTCGCCACGACCGTCGCGGTCGGCATCGCCGGCCGATCCGGGAACGTGCCGCGGGATCCGGGGCGGGGACCGTCATACTGGACCCGGTGACCCGCCGCACGAAGATCATCGCCACGATGGGGCCCGCCTCGGAGTCCGAGGGCGTGCTGAAGGACATGGTCGAGGCGGGGGCGGACGTGATCCGCATCAACCTCTCCCACGGCGGTCTCGACGACGCCGTCGACCGCTACCGGCGCGTGCGCCGGGTCGAGGACGCGGTGGGCCGGCCCATCGGGATCCTCGCCGACCTGCCCGGCCCCAAGGTGCGGGCCGGCAGCTTCCCCGAGGGCGGGGCGGTGCTCCACTCCGAGGCGACGGTGTCGATCCGCGTCGGCAACGAGGGCAGCACCGACTCGGTCGTCGAGGTCGACTACGAGAGCCTGATGACCGACCTCCACGTCGGCGACCGCATCTCCTTCGGCGACGGCGGCGTGGTCGTCGAGGTCACCGACGCCGGAGCCGACTCCCTCCGGGGCCGGGTGCTCCACGGCGGGCTGCTCCAGGGCCGCCCCGGCGTCCACATCCCGTCGGAGCGTCTGCGCATGCCGACGCCGACGCCGCACGACCTCGAGCTGCTCGACGCCATGGTCAACGAGGGCGTCGACATGGCCGCGGTGTCGTTCGTGCGCTCCGCCCACGACATCCGTCGCGTCGGCACCGAGCCGCACCCGGCCGGGCCCATGATCATCGCCAAGATCGAGACCCGTGCCGCGGTCGAGAACCTCGACGGCATCATCGAGGCGGCGGGCGCGGTGATGGTCGCCCGCGGCGATCTCGGCTCCGAGCTGCCGCTCGAGGAGCTGCCCCACCTCCAGAAGCGGATCCTCCACCGTTGCATCGCACTCGGCCGGCCGGCGATCACCGCCACCCAGATGCTCGAGTCGATGGTGTCGGCCCCGAGCCCCACCCGGGCCGAGACGTCCGACATCGCCAACGCCGTGTTCGACGGGTCGAGCGCGGTGATGCTCTCGGGCGAGACGGCGATCGGCCACGACCCGACCCTGGCGGTCGCCACCATGGCCCGCATCGCCCGGCGGGCCGACGAGGAGTTCGACGACGACGCCTGGGCCGAGAAGGTCGAGCGCCTGAACAAGGGCCGCGAGGGCTCGACCGACGACATCGTCACCAACTCGATGTCGTTCGCCGCGTTCCGCGCCGCGTCGGAGGCGGGCGCGTCGTCGATCATCTGCATCACGCGCACCGGCTTCACGGTGCGGGCGATCGCCCGCTTCCGGCCCCGGGTGCCGATCCTGGGCTTCACCACCGACGAGCGCACCCGCCGCCAGCTCACCCTCTCCTGGGGGGCGACGCCGATGGCGATGCCGGGCGGGCTCGACCCCGCCCGGCAGGTGTCCACGGCCGTCGAACTGGCCCAGGCGGCCGGACAGGTCCGCTCCGGCGACCTGGTCGCGGTGCTGTCCGGCTCTCCGGACTACAAGGGCGTCGCCACCGACTCGCTCCGCCTCGTCCACATCTGACCCGCGCGACGCGTGGGGTCGGAGGACGCTCGCGCGGCTTCGCGCCGGGTTCGTCAGGGGGCGGGGATCCAGCCGTCGTCGGCGGGATCGGGGCGGTCGAGGCCGCCGGGGTGGTGCGACGTGTCGTTGAAGCGGCGGATCAGCCAACGGTCGCCGATCTGCACCAGGTGGGTGATCGAGCCGTTGTCGGCGGTGGCGAAGGCGAAGCCCCGTCCCCCCTCGGCGAGCTGGCGCACCACCTCCCCGATGACGCCGCCGTGGGTGAAGACGGCGATGCGGCGGCCCGGGCTCTCGGCGACGACGCGGTCGAGGCCCCGCCGCACCCGGGTGGCGAAGATCTCCTGAGGCTCGGCGCCGGGGATGACGTCCCAGCGCTCCTCGGCGAAGAGCCGGATCGCCAGCGGGTGGCCCTCGGCGACGTGGCGCCGCATCGCCCCGCCCTCCCACTCGCCGAGGTTCACCTCGCGCAGGTCGGGCTCGACGATCGGGTCGAGGCCGAGCCGGGCGACGAGGGGCGCGGCGGTCTGGTGGGTGCGCTGGAGGGTCGTCACGTAGATCGCCTCGATGTCCTCCTCGACGAGGCGGAGGGCGGCCCGCTCGGCCTGCTCGACGCCCTCGGGGGCGAGCGGCGGATCGCCGGTTCCGTCGAGCAGCGGGAACGGCTCGTCGCCGTAGGGCATCGACGCCCCGTGGCGCACGAGGAACACGTTGGTCGACCCCGGCGGGGCGACGAAGCGACGTTGGGGGTACTTCGGCTCGGCCATCGCCGCCGACGGTAGCGAGCCGACGCGGACGGGCCCGGCTCAGGCGACGGCGAGGAGGAGGTCGGCGAGCTGGGTGGGCGAGTCGACGACGGCGAGCGCGCCCGCCGCCTCCAGCTCGCCCGGCGCGGCCGTCCCCCACCGCACCCCGATGGTGTCGAGGCCGTGGGCCCGGGCGCCGTCGACGTCGTGGTGGCGGTCGCCGACCATCACCACCGGGCCGTCGAGGCGGACGGCCGCGAGCGCCCCGGCGACCGAGTCGGCCTTGGTGTGTCGGCCGGCGTCGGGATCGGCGCCGACGACGGTCGGCAGGTACGGGGCGAGCGGGCCGCCGGAGACGATCCGCGCCGCCAGGTGCTGCGGCTTCGACGTGGCCACCGCCATGGCGAGACCGGCGTCGTGCAGGCGGGCGAGGGCCTCGGCGACGCCGGGGAACGGCGGAGCGAGACCCGGCGCCTCGTCGTCGTAGGTGGCCCGGTAGGCGGCGATGACGTCGGGGACCCGGTCGATCGGCACGCCGATCAGGTCGAGGCCGTGGTGCCACGGCGGCCCGACGCAGGCCCGCAGCGCGTCGCGGCCCGGTACCGGCAGGCCGACCGTCGCCAGGGCCCGACCCAGGTGGGACACGATGCCGTCCTCGGAATCGCACAGGGTGCCGTCGAGGTCGAACAGGACGGCCCGCAACGGGCTCGGGAGCGGAACGGCCGTCGGCATCGGATCGACGGTACCGGCACGACCGGCCCGGTCCGACACCCGGAGACTCGGTCACGGCGGCTGGACCTCCCGGCGGAGGCGAGCCGGGCACAGGCGGGCCGGGCGCAGGCGTCGCCGATGCGAGGCGGGGTCCGCCGGGCGCGGGCGTCGCCCCCGCCCGGATCGGACGGGGGCGACGTGGTCGCGAGCGACGGGCTCAGTCGTGGCGGGTGTAGCGGCGCATGGTGAGCGGCGCGAACACGACGACGAACAGCACCGACGCCAGCGCGACCCAGCCGAGCTGCCCGGCCTCGACCGATCCGTCCATCAGGGCCCGGACCGCCGTGACCACCTGGCTGACCGGGTTCAGCTCGACCACCCGCTGGAGCCAGCCCGGCATGGTCTCGGGGTCGACGTAGATGTTGCTGCCGAAGGTCAGCGGGAAGAGGATCATCATCGACGTCCCCATGACCGCCTTCTCGGTCTCCAGCGCGAGCCCGAGGAGGGTCCACA
>JAAYBP010000181.1 GCA_012730075.1 Acidimicrobiales bacterium
CGCCGCCCGGCGCCCCGACACGACGCTGAGCGGCTCGTCGGTGACGTTGAGCACGAGCGCCCGGTTCATGGGCCGCCACGCTACCCCCGGGTCAGCCGCCCTCCGGGGGAAAACCCGGTCGGACCCGACTCCGGCGGGCGCGGACCGCGAGGGCGCCCACCGCGGCGACGATCGCCGCCGCGGCGCCGAGCGACACCAGGGCGCCGGAGCCCGAGCCGGGCGCCGAACCCGCGTCGGAGCCGGTCGGATCGGCCGCGGTGGCGGCCCGCTCACCGTCGGCGGAGGCGTCGTCCCCCGACGGCTCGTCGTCGCTCCCCCCGCCGGTGACGTCGTCGGAGGAGGAGGTGGTGTCGTCGGTGTCGCCCTCGGTGTCGCCCTCGGTCGACCCGTCGGCGGTCGACGTCGAGCCCGGGTCGCCGTCGTCGGTGCCCGGACCGGTGTCGTCCGTCGACCCGCCCGACCCGCCCGAGCCCGACGATCCACCGGAGTTCCCGGATCCCCCCGAGCCACTCGAGCCACCGGAGCCACCGGAGCCGGAGCCGCCACCGGATCCGCCGGGGCCCTGGGTGGTCGGCGGCGCCGTGGTGGCCGGCGGGGCCGTGGTGCTCGGGGGTGTTGCGATGGGACAGATCGTCGACGCCGAGGCGGTCTCGTGCTGCCAGCTCATCGACGAACCCCACTGCCACGCCTCGACCGTCGAGGTGGTCGGCACGGTGCCGCCCCCGCCGCGGGGGTGGTACGAGTAGCCCCGGGCGTTGCCGCGGAAGTACCCCCAGTAGTCGCGTCCCGCACAGGTGAGGCACGACGGTCCCGACGCGCAGCCCATCTGCTCGCCGGTGCCGGGGTGGGTCACGGCACACACGGCCGCACCCTGGCCGGCGAAGCCGTAGGTGACCGGGTCGAAGCCGGCTCGCCGGAGGACGTCGATGCCGCTCCCGCCGGGCGCCGCGCATCGCGACACGACCCCGCTGGGGAAGGCGACGACCACCGCGACCCGTGCCTCGTCGCTCGCGGCGCACGGCACGATCACGCCGCCGGCCGGGGCGGCCGCGGCCGGAGCCGCGACCGCGAACGTCGCGGCCGCGGCGAGCGCCACCGCGGCGAGCACGGCGGGGACGAGCCGCGCCGCGCCCGCCCGGAGGACCGGCGGAAGGGTCACCGGACCGTCGGCAAGGTGAGCGACCGGTACTCGGCCGACCCGGCGATCTGGGCGACGAGGTGCGACGGGTTGCGGCCCCGGCCGAGCTGGCCGACCCAGAAGGCCCGCTCCGCCGCGCCGGCGTGGCGGCGCAGCCGGTCCCGGTAGGTCTCCGACACCCACCGGCCCCGGCCCTCCGAGGAGTCGAGCACGGCGGTGGCCGCCTGGGCGCGGGTGCGGGCCCCGCCGTCCACGGAGTCGACGATCCAGGCGACGTCGGCGTCGGAGCCCTCGCGACCGAGGGCGAGGCGGAACAGGTCGGCCGCCCACTCGTCGGCCGGCGCGTCGCCCTCGGCGAGCATCCGGCCGTACAGGGCCGTGCGCCGACCCGCCCGCACGTCGGTGACGGCCTCGTCGAGCTCCGCGGCGGTCAGCTCGCCGCCGAGGTACCGCTCGGCGCCGTCGTGGGCGACTCGGATCGCGTACTCGCGTGTGCCGGTGAGGGCCCGGGCCACCTCGGCCGGGGTTCGACCCGCGGCGAGCTCGCCCTCCCAGAACGCGGCTCCGGCGGCGTCCGCCGGGCGGCCCAGCAGGTCGAGGTACAGGGCGTTGACGAGCCGCCGGTCGGCGTTGACGGCGGGCGCCTCGATGCCGGCGTCGACCACGTAGGGCCACGCCCCCGAGTCGGCGGCGATCGCCTGGAGCGCCTGGGCGGTGGCGAAGGTGTTCAGGCCCCACGCGTCGTTCGGGCTCGACACGTGGCCGTCGTCGACCTGCCACCGGGCGAGCGCCCGGATCGGCGAGGGGAGGGGGAGGCCGGCGAGGCGCTCGTCGGCTGCGTCGCGCCAGGCCGGGTCCTCGACGCGGAGGCCGAGCGTGGCCGCCACGAGCGCGACCATCGCCGTCGAGTTCGGGTTGCCGTCGTCGAAGGCAGCGGCCCAGTCGCCGGTGGGCGTCTGGGTCCGGCCCAGGGCGGCCCGCGCGGCCGCGACGGTGGGCCCGTCGGCGGGCTCGCCCGCCACGACGAGGGCGATGATCGCAACCGCGGTCGTGTCGGGATCGACCGGGCCCGGGTCGGGCAGGCCGGAGTAGTCGAAGCCGCCGTTGGGCTTCTGGGCGCCCTCGATCAGGTCGATCAGGGCCGACGGGACCGGCTCGCCCAGCGCGCCGAGCGCCCAGGCGACGTACACCTGGGCGGTGAACACCAGCGACGGGTAGCTGCCGTCGCCCTCGGCCGCCTCGATGGCGGCGAGCAGGTCGACCGGGGCCGTCGAGTCGTCGGCGGGATCGAAGTCCCCCGCGTCGAGCCCGAGCGGCTCGGTCACGAGGGCGACGACCTTGCCGGCCTGGGCGGCGGCCGCGGTCGCGTCATCGCCACCCTGCACGGAGTCGACCCAGGCATCGACGGCGTCGAGCGGGTCGGCGCCGCCGTCGGTGGTGGCCGCCTCGACCGCGGCGAGGGCCTCGGCCTCGTCCCATCCGGTGCCGGTCTGACCGACGGCGGCGAGGGCGAGGACGGCGTCGGGGGTCTCGAAGCCGGGGAAGCCGGACAGCTCGAAGCCACCATCGGCCTGCTGCTGGTCGAGCAGCCAGCCGCGGGCGGCGGCGGGATCGAACGTCGTCGCGGCACCGGCGGGACCGGGGGCCGCGAGGGCGGCGACGGGGAGCGCGGCGCCGAGGAGAACGGCGAGCGCACGGCGCAGGGACATGGGTGACCTCCTGTGCTCCCGATTCCTCGAGGAGCGGACGGGCCGTCGCGCGACGGCCGGGGAAACAGGGCCGGGCGGACCGGCGGCAGGGTGGGTCATCTGGCTCGCGATCGGGTCGATCGCTCACAGCTGCGGGTCAGCGCCGGTCTCGCACCGGCTTCCCCCGTCGGCCCGGGTTGTGTCTCCCGGGGGGCGACCACCGACGACATCCGGGTTGTCGGCGACCTCTGCTGGCTGCGTACGGTACCGACACGCCGTCGGGCCGGTCAAAGGACTCCATGAACCCGCTCCACTCGGTCACCTGGCTGGTGTGGGCCATCGCGGTGATGGTCAGCCTCCAGCTCGGCCGCAACCCGTACCTGATCGCCGTCACCCTGGCGATCGTGTGGTGGATCGTCGAGACCCATCGGCGGCCCGGGGCCATGGCGCGGGCGTTCCCGGTGCTCGTCGGCCTGGCGGTCGCCTTCGCGCTGCTGCGGATCGTGCTGATCGGCGTCACCTCCCCGGGCGATGGCGGGGCCGACACGCTCGTCACGCTTCCGTCGGTCACCGTCCCCGGCCTCCTCGGCGGCTTCACGCTCGGCGGCGCGGTGTCGTCGTCGGTCGTCCTCCAGACCACCGTCGACAGCCTCGTGTGGATCGGGATCATGGCCGGCTTCGGGGCGTTCAACGCGGTGGCGTCGCATCACGAGCTGCTCGGCAGCGCGCCCCGCGCGTTCCACGAGCCGGGGCTGGTGCTCACCGTCGCCCTGGCCTTCGTGCCCTCGACGATCGACGCCGCGGTCGCCGCCCGGGAGGCCGACCGGGCCCGGACCGGCGGCCAGGGCGCCGGTCCGGGGCGCACGGTTCGCCTGGCGCTGCCCGTGCTCGAGACCGGTCTGGAGCGGGCGGTCTCGCTCGCCGAGTCGATGGACTCGCGCGGCTACGGCCGCGACCGGGCGTCGGGCGTCGAGCGGTGGGCCGCCGCGCTCAGCCTGACCGCGCTGCTGGCCCTGGCCGGCTCGGTGATCGCGCTGGTCGGCGAGGCCGGCGCGGCGGCCGGGGCGCTGGCCGGGGCGGGCACGGGCGCCCTCGTCGGCGCGGTGCTGCTCGGCGGGCGCTCGGCCCCGACCCGCTACCGCCCCCGGCGGCTGACGCGCACCGACGCGGCGGTCATGGCCGCGGTGCTGGCGGCTCCGGTCGTGCTCGGCGCGTGCACGGCCCTCGGGGTCGACGGCCTGGTGTGGAACCCGTCGGTGCTCCCCCGCCGCCCCCCGGTGCTGCCGGTCCTCCCCGCCCTGGCCCTGGCCGGGCTCGCCGTGCCCGCGCTGATCCGACCGGCGGCGGCCGCCGAGCCCGGGACCGGCGCCGCCGGGTACCGGCTCGGGTCCGAGGTCGTCGGGTCGCATGACCCGGCTGCACCGGCCGCCTCCGGCGCCTCCGGAGGGGTCGCGTCGTGAGCCTGGGCGGCGTCGCGTGGCGCGGGGTGGGCTTCGCCTACCCCGACGGTCCGCCGGTCCTGCGCGGGGTCGACCTGGAGCTCGCCGACGGCGAGGTCGTCCTCGTCGTGGGCGACAGCGGCTCGGGCAAGAGCACGTTCCTGCGCACGGTCAACGGCCTGGTCCCCCACTCGTCCGGCGGCCGCTTCCGGGGGCGCATCGAGATCGGCGGCGACGACGTCACCGGGCGACGGCCGCGGGACCTCGCCGGCACCGTCGGGTTCGTGCACCAGGACCCCGAGGCGCAGGTGGTGATCGACGAGGTCGAGCACGACGTCGCCTACGTGCTCGAGAACCTCGGGCGGGGCCACGCGGAGATGCGGCGGCGGGTCGAGGAGGTCCTCGACGCGCTCGGCCTGGCGCCGCTGCGCCACCGGGCGCCGTCGTCGCTCTCCGGCGGCGAGCGCCAGCGGGTGGCGGTCGCCGGCGCGCTGGCCGCCGCCCCGCCGGTGCTCGTGCTCGACGAACCGACCTCGATGCTCGACCCGCAGGGCGCCGACGACGTTCTCGGGGCCATCCGTCGCCTCAACGACGACCTCGGCACCACCATCCTCATCGCCGAGCATCGCCTGGAGCGGGCTGCTCCCCTCGCCGACCGAGCCATCGCTCTGACCGCAGGGCGCGTCGCTGCCGACGGCGATCCCAACGTCGTTCTCCCCGCTCTTCCGGGGGCCCCGATGGTCACCCGGCTCGGGCACCTGCTGGGGTGGGATCCGGCCCCGCTCACCGTTCGCGATGCCAGGCACGCGCTCCGGCGACACGGCACGCCGACCTGGGCGAGCGCCGCAGAAGCACCCAGTTCGACGAGCGCTACCCCAGCGCCGGGGGATCGTC
>JAAYBP010000182.1 GCA_012730075.1 Acidimicrobiales bacterium
CCCGATCGAGGCCGTCGTGGATCCAGCGGTGCTCGGGGACCAGCGCCGCCACGCCCGCGTGCGCGGCGTCGACGTGCAGCCAGGCCCCCGCCGGACCGGCGACGTCGGCGATGGCCGCCAGCGGGTCGATGCCGTGGGTGGACGTCGTCCCGACCGTGGCGACGACGACGAACGGGACCCGCCCCGCGGCCCGGTCGTCGGCGATCAGCCCGGCGAGGGCGGCGGGATCCATCGCCCGGGCCGCGTCGACCGGCACCGCCCGGAGCTGCTCGGACAGGAGGCCCGCCACCCGCAGGCCCTTCTCCACCGACGAGTGGGCGTCGACCGACGTGTAGGCGACCAGGTCGTCGAGACGCCCGCCCGCCCGCCGGGCCCGGTCCCGCGCGGCGAGGATCGCCACCAGCGTCGACGACGAGGCCGAGTCCTGGATCACCCCACCGCCGGGCCCCGACGACCGGAACCGCTCGGGAAGTCCGAGCAGCTCGGCGAGCCAGTCGAGGACGTGGGTCTCGACCTCGGTGCACGCCGGACCGGTGTGCCACAGCATCCCCTGCACGCCGAACGTCGTGATCAGCGCCTCGGCCAGCACCGCCGGGGCCGACGAGTTCGACTGGAAGTAGGCGTACCAGCCCGGCGACTGCCAGTGGGCGGTGGCCGGCACGACCACCCGGTCGAGGTCGGCGAGGATCGCGTCCCACGCCTCGGGCGCCTCGGGCGGATGCGCCGGGAGCTGCTCGCGCACCCAGCCCGGCTCGACCGTGGCGAACACCGGCCGGTCGGCGATCGACTCCAGGTACCGAGCCGCCCACTCCAGCACCGCGGGTCCGTCGTCCCGCAGCTCGGCCGCCGCATCCGGCCCGCCCCCGGGCACCGCGACCCCGCCCGGCGACGGAGCCGAGGTGGAGGGCGCGGTCGAGGTCGAGGTGGGGGCCGGGTCGTCGTCGCGGTCGGGGGTGGGCATGCGGCGAGGCTACGACCGTGAGCACGCCGCCGACCCGGGCCCAACCGGTCCGACCCGGGTCACGGATCGCCTACGGCGGAGGGCCATCCGGCCAACGATGAGCGCCAACGACCGGGGCAGGTAACAGTTTTCCTCCGACCCCACCTGTTACGGGCGGCATCGGGGATGGCGGTGGGGCGGGAGTAGGATCGGGCGATGGGAGAGTCCGCCGGCGCCACCGACCACGAGGGGGGGCCGCTCGGCGGCCAACCCTCCCGATTCCCCGACGAGCCCCACGGCCCCGAGGGGTACCCGTCGAAGTTCGCCAAGGAGGGGCTGACGTTCGACGACGTCCTGCTCCTCCCCGACGCGTCCTCGGTCCTGCCGTCGGAGGTGTCGACCGCCACGCGCCTCACGCCCCGGGTCGAGCTGGCGATCCCGCTGGTGTCGGCCGCCATGGACACCGTCACCGAGGCCCGCCTCGCCATCACGCTGGCCCGACTGGGCGGCCTCGGCGTCATCCACCGCAACCTCTCGATCGAGGACCAGGTCGCCGAGGTCGACAAGGTCAAGCGGTCGCAGTCGGGGATGATCGTCGATCCGGTCACCCTCCCGCCCGACGCCCCCGTCAGCGCCGCCCTCGACCTGATGGCGCACTACCGCATCTCCGGCGTCCCGATCACCGAGCCCGACGGGAAGCTGGTCGGCCTCCTCACCAACCGCGACCTCCGCTTCGCCGAGGACACGATGGTCGGCGACACGTCCCAGCCGATCTCGGAGGCCATGCGCCGCCTGCCGCTGGTCACGGCGCCGGAGGGCACCACGCTCGAGCAGGCCAAGGACCTCCTCTGGCAGAACCGCATCGAGAAGCTGCCGGTGGTCGACGACGCCGGGTACCTCCGGGGCCTGATCACCGTCAAGGACATCAAGAAGCGGTCGCAGTACCCCCACTCCACCCACGACGAGCGGGGCCGCCTGCGCTGCGCGGCCGCGGTCGGCACCGGGCCCGACGCCCTCGAACGGGCCGCCGAGCTGGTCGCCGCCGGGGTCGACATCCTCGTGGTCGACACGTCGCACGGCCACAACCAGGGCGTGCTCGACGCGGTGAAGCTCATCAAGGACCGCCACGGCGACCAGGTCGACCTCATCGCCGGCAACGTCGCCACCGGCGAGGCCACCGACGCCCTCCTCGACGCCGGCGCCGACGCCGTGAAGGCCGGCATCGGGCCCGGCTCGATCTGCACCACCCGGGTCGTGGCGGGCGTGGGCGTCCCCCAGATCACCGCCATCTACGACTGCGCGGTCGCCGCCGCCCGGCGGGGGGCCACCGTGATCGCCGACGGCGGCGTCCAGTCCTCCGGCGACGTCGCCAAGGCGATCGCCGCCGGGGCCGACGTGGTGATGCTCGGCTCGATGCTGGCCGGCGTCGACGAGTCGCCGGGCGAGATCGTCCTCCACGCCGGCGAGCGGTTCAAGGAGTACCGGGGCATGGGATCGATGGGCGCCATGAAGGCCCGGTCGTTCTCGAAGGACCGCTACTTCCAAGGCGAGATCACCGAGGCCGAGAAGCTCGTGCCCGAGGGCATCGAGGGGCGGGTGGCCTACAAGGGCCCGCTGTCGGCCGTCGTGTACCAGATCGTCGGAGGGCTCCGGGCGGCGATGGGCTACTGCGGCGCTCCGACGGTGCGCGACATGAAGGAGCACAGCCGCTTCGTGCGCATCACCGGCGCCGGGCTGCGGGAGAGCCACCCGCACGACGTGCAGATCACCGCCAACGCCCCCAACTACGGCACCTGGGGTTGACCCCACCCGCGAGGATGGGGCGGTGGCCCCGACCCTCACCACCGAGCGGCTCGTGTTGCGCCCGTGGCGGGAGTCCGATCGCGGTCCGTTCGCCGAGCTCAACGCCGACCCGGTCACGATGGAACGGCTGCCGACCGTGCTCGACCGGGCCGCCAGCGACGACCTCGCCGAGCGCATCGGGGCCGGCCTCGACGAGCGCGGCTGGGGGCTGTGGGCGGTCGAGGTGCCGGGCCGCACCGGGTTCGCCGGGTTCGTCGGCCTGAACCCGCCCGACTTCGAGGCCGACTTCACGCCGTGCGTCGAGATCGGCTGGCGGCTCCACCGCGACCACTGGGGCCACGGCTTCGCCACCGAGGGCGCCCGGGCCGTGCTCGACCACGCCTTCACCGTCGTCGGCTTCGACGAGATCGTGTCGTTCACGTCGGTCGGCCACGCGGCGAGCCGCCACGTGATGGAGAAGATCGGTCTCCACCACGTCGGCGAGTTCGACCACCCGCGCCTCGCCGGCCACCACCTGGAGCGCCACGCGCTCTACCGGATCACCGCCGAGCAGCACCGCGCCGCGGCCGCGACCTGACGGACCCCCGTGACCCCGCGGCCGCAGCCGGGGGTAACGGTTTTCCTCCGACCCCAGGTGTTACCGGGTAACGGTTTTCCTCCGACCCCAGGTGTTACCGGAGCTGGTAGGTGCGGGCGAAGTACTCGCTGGTGGCGAGGAGCTGGCGCCGGAGGACGAGGTCGTCGACCCGGGACAGGCGGTCGGCCCAGAAGGCGACGTCGGCGGCGCTCGGCGACCGGCGGAGCAGGGCGTCGTAGGCGACCCGCACCCGGAACCGGCGCGACTCCGGCGTGGCGTAGAACACCGCCGCGGTCCGGCTGCGCAGCTCGCCCGAACGGAGGCGGTCGGCCCAGTAGGCGAGGCCGGCCGCGTCCGCGGTCCGGCCGAGGGTCACCCGGTACACCTCCTCGACGTAGCCCTCGGCCGTGCCGCCGCCCCGGGCGTACAGCTCGGGCGAGGCGAGCAGGTTGACGACCAGCTCGCGCTGGGTCATGCCCGCCTCCAGGCGGCTGGCCCAGTACTCGCGACCGCGCTCGTCGGCCGAGCGGCCCAGCACCCGCTCGTAGGCGGCGTCGACCGCGCCGGCCAGCCCCTCGGGCGAGCGGTCGCGCTGGGCGATCCACTCGGCCCGGCGGGTGCCGCCGCGCATGGACTCGGTGCCGAACCAGACGAGGGAGTCGGAGGGCTCGCCCGCGCCCAGGTCCATGTCGAGCTGGCGGACGAACGCCTCGACCCTCGTCGTGAAGCCACCGGTGCGGGGGTCGCCGGCGTCGGGCTGCGAGTAGTCGCACACCCCGTCCGGGAAGATGTGCTCCAGCCGGGCGATCTCCCCGGTGGTCGGCGCCCACGCGCCGTAGTCGCCGTCGGCGACCGCCTGGACGACGGTCTTCGTCTGGCACTTGAACACCGACCCGGTGATCGGGGCGCCCGCCTGGCGGCGGCTGGTCGAGTGGGTCGGGAACGCCTCGGTGCAGTCGCCCGCCGGGCCGTCGTCGAGGACGCCGTCCCACACGTCGTCACCGGAGTGCAGCAGCGTGCCGTCGGTCGCGAAGCAGCTGTCGACCGCGGCGGCCGGCTTGTTGCCCGCGACGCCGCCCGCCGGGTTGTCCTGGATGTTGGTGATCCACTCGTGGAGCACCTCGAGCGCCATCGCCGTCTGGTCGAACTGGGCCGACGGCCGCCCGTCGGTGAACCAGATCACCTGGTTGTCGGCGTGGCCGCTCTCGTCGATCATGCGCTGCCGGGTGACGAAGGACTGCGACGTGTTGTGCATGTCGAGCTCCTCCTCCAGGTAGTGGCGCCAGTCGATGAAGGGGATGTCGGGCGCCCCCCGGAAGACCAACCCGGTCTCGTAGGCGCGCTGCATGGCGATCAGGTCTCCCTCGCGCCGGGGCGCGGGCAGGACGCCGTCGGGTGAGAGCTGCATCTGGCGGGACGACCACGGGTCCATCTCGGTCACGTCGGTGCACTTGCTCGTGTAGAAGGGACAGCCCTCCTCGACCATGTCGGCCGGGTCCTTCCAGGAGCCGATGTTGGCGTTCAGGTCGAGGAACTCCGCCGGGCTGAGGTCGCCCGCCTCGAGCGCCTCGAGGCCGTACTGCACGCCGACGTTGTCCCACGGGTTGCGGCCGTAGCCGGACTCGTCGACGCCGTAGACGTTGATGGCGTCCGCGGCGTGGGTCCACTCGACGCCCTCCGTGCCCTCGGCGAGCTTGTCGATGTCGTCGACGTCGGTGAAGGTCGGGTTGAGCACGAGCGGCGTCAGCCCGTACCAGCCGCTGCGGCACTCGGTGATGCCGGGCGTCGGCGCGCCCGGCTCGGTCCGCGGCGGGGTCGCCCCGATCAGGGGGTAGAGGAGGCCGTAGATCTGGTTCCACTGGCTGATGTCGCCGCTGCTCAGGTTGCGCGGCGTGCGCTCGGAGTTGAGCCCGTGGATCAGCTCGCGCTCCTCGACGTCGGTCCACCGGTCGCGGTTGGCGGAGGTCATCTCGAACCAGTGCTCGATCAGCTCGCAGTCACCGATGTGGATCGCCTGGGTGATCATGTCGGAGTACGAGTACTGCGGCACCCCGCCGTCGAGCAGGCCCGGGTGGTTCTGGGCGTACACGTACTGCTGGATGCCACCGCCCGACCCGCCGACCGCGACCGTGTAGGTCGGATCGCCGTGGCGGTCGACGAAGTGCTCCTTCACCATCACCGCCGTCTGGCCGCCGACGGTCAGGTTGTAGTGGGTGCTCGTCCGGGTGCCGGTCGAGGCCAGCACGGCGTACCCCTGCGACAGGGCGGCGTCGTACATGCTCGCGTCGACCGACAGGCGGCCCTGGTAGCGACCGATGGCCACGCCGCCGCTGAAGCTGAACAGCGCCCGCCCGTTCCAGAGCGAGTCGTCCGGCGACCACGGGTCGGTCTCGGTGGTCGGGGCCAGCATGGCGATCGAGTAGATGAAGCGGTTGATCGTGCCCCGCTCCCACCGGATCACGTAGGGGACGGTGTCGCCCTCGCTCGTGGTCGTGGTGGCGATGTCGTCGGGGAGGTCGGCCGGGTCGGCGAGCGGCCGGTACTGCCCGCCGGTGGTGCGGTAGCGGTACTCGACGACCGGGTCGATCTCGCAGTCCTTGCTCCAGCCGATGATCGTCGCCTCGTCGGTCGGGTAGCCGCGGCCGTCGCTCGGGTAGTCGCCGTTCTCGTCCTCCTCGGCGACGGGGATGCCCTGGCCGTCCTGGTTGTCGATCTTGGGCTGACCGAGGCCCTCGCGCGCGGTCGTGCACACGAAGGGATAGGTCGGATCGATCGGGTCCATCGAGTGCTCCGACGGATGGCCCGTGGGCGCGGCCGCGACCGGACCGACCGGCGCTCCGAGCAGCCCGACGACGAGGGCGAGCGCCACGCCCGCGGTCGCGCGGTGTCGGCGCCCACGGCGTGGCGGCCGCTCGCCTCCCCCCCGACGACCTTCGGGCACCTTCGGATCGTGGTGGAGCATCGGTCGCCTCTTCCCTTCGTGTCCGAGCCGGCGGGCCCGAGTGTGACATAGGTCAACCGACGCCGCGCCCGGTGGCCGGCGCCGCCGCCGGAACGAGGCATCGACGGGGCCCCCTCCGGCCCGCCGCCGACCGTGCCGTACAGTGCCGCCCCGATGGACCGAGGGGCGGCTCGCGAGGCACCGAGCGGGGTCGTGACGACCCTGCGACGGGGAGCGCGCGGGCTGGTGGTCGGCGACGTCGCGGTGGCGGTGGGCCTGGGCGTCCTGGCCGCCCTCGTACGGCGTGACCTGCCCACCAACGGCTTGATCTACGACGACGCGTGGGTGGCGGCCGGCGCGGGCCACGCCGGCTTCGACGACATCCTGACCATCTCGACGAACCACCCGGGCTTCTCGCTGCTGCTCATGACGTGGTCGCGCCTGGTCTGGGACGCCTCGGTCGCCTTCGTCGTCCCCGCGCTGGTCGCCGGCGTGCTCGCCGCTCCGGTGGCCTACCTGGCCCTCACGCGCCTGCGCGTCCACCGGGCCGCCGCCCTGAGCGCCGCCGCCCTGCTCGTCGTGGCCCACATCCACGCCGTGTACTCGGCCCGGGTCAAGCCGTACACGGGCGAGACGCTGATCGGCCTGGTCGCCATGGTCGCCACGCCGATCGTCGCGGGCCGCCGCTGGCGGTGGCGGACCGCGGCCGTCTGGACGGCCGCGGCGCTCGCGGTGGGCACCTACAGCGCGTTCGCCACGGTGATCGCCGGCACCGCCACCCTGGTGGCGGCGGCCCATCCGCGGGGCGACCGGACGCGGCGCCTCGCGGCGCTGGCGGTGCAGGGCCCGATCCAGCTCGCCCAGCTCCTCCTGCTGTCCCGGCGCTACGACTCCGCGACGGTCGCCGAGGACTGGGGCCGCTACGGCGGCTACTTCGAGTTCGACGAGCCGCTGACGTTCCCCCGGCAGGTGATCACGCACCTCCGCCGGTTCGGACAGACGGTCCTCACCGTCGACTCCATCCCGGCCCTGGCCCTGGTCGTCGTGGCCCTGGTGGGGCTCGCCTGGACGGCATGGCGAGGCGACCGACGACGGGCGATCGCCGCCCGGCTCCTCATCGTGCAGCTCGCCGTCGCGTTCGTGGGGGCGCTGGCGCGCCAGATCCCCTTCGGGCCGGCTCCGAGCAACCCCCTGTTCCCGGCGGGGCGGGCGATGCTCTGGCTGCTCCCCGCCCTGGTGGGGGGAGTGGCACTCGGCGCCGACATGGTCATCCGCTCGGTCGACTCACGGTGGGGCCGGCCCTGGAACCGGGTGGCGGCCGCGATCGGCCTCGTCGCCACCCTCGCCGTCACCGCGTCGAACGTGACCGTTCCGCAGTCCTACGACATGGGTGCACGAACCGCGGCGGAGTTCACGGAACGCCACCTCCGCGAGGGCGACGTGCTCGTCGTGCTCCCCAACGCGACCTGGAGCTATGCCGCGGAACCGTCGGCGGACGCGGGGATCCGATCCGATCCCACGACGCTGCAGGGGTTCGTCCCGACCTTCACGCGGCCCGGCACGTTCTCGACCCGCGAGTGGGACGGGCGCACCGAGACCCTCGGGCCGCAGGTCGCGGCCGCCGACCGGATCGTCATCGTCAACGGTTGGGTCGGACTCGGCGAGGGCCGCGTCCGCGAACTGGAGACCTCCCTGACCGAGATGGGCTTCGCTCCCGACGCCGAGCACCGCGACCAGACGTTCGTCGTCACGGTGTGGCAGCGGCCGGGCTGAGGCG
>JAAYBP010000183.1 GCA_012730075.1 Acidimicrobiales bacterium
GGCACGAGGTCGCGGTCGGTCAGCTCGTCGAGGGGCGGCGTCGTCGCCGCGCCCTGGTGGGTGTCGCCCGATGCGGCGCCGTGACCGGGGAAGTGCTTCAGGACGGGGACGATCCCCTCGGCGAGCAGGCCGTCGGCGTAGGCCCCGGCGTAGGCGACGACCGTCGTCGGGTCGGCGGACCACGAGCGGTCGCCGATGACGGTGCGGGCGGGCTGGTCGGACACGTCGACGACGGGGGCCAGGTCGACGGTGATGCCGAGGCCCGCCATGACCCGGGCCCGGCGGCGGGCGACGGCCTCGACCTCGGAGGGGGTCATCGTGGCCGCCATCGTCCGCGCCGACGGCACGTCACCATCGATGCGCTCGATCCGTTGGACCCGGCCGCCCTCCTCGTCCACGGCGACCACGAGACCCAGCGGCGACGCGTCCTGGAGCTCGGTGAGGGCACCGCCGGTGAGGAGGGTCGTGTCGTTGCCGCCGACGAACACGCCGCCGACGTGGTGGTCCTCGACCGCGGTCGTGGCGTCGGTCCGACCGGTCGGGTCGACGCCGACGACGACCAGGGACGCCAGCCGGGCCTCGATCGGCCAGGCCGCGATCGCGACAGCCGGGTCGCACGCGGGCGGGGTCGGCAGCGCTTCGGTCGTCGGCGCCCCGGTCGTCGGGGTGTCGGGCGTCGATCCGGCGGGATCGGTCGATGCGCTCGATTCGGTAGAGGCGCTCGAGCCGCCCGGGTCGCTAGGCGACGGGTCGGAGTCGGTCGCGTCGTTGGTCGGGGCGTCGCCGAGCGCCCACACGGCCACGCCCACGGCGAGGAGGGCCACCACCGCGACCAGCGCCGCGACGACCGGGCGCGACGGGCGCCGGCTCAGGAGGGACATCGTCGGGCCAGGCTAACGACGGTCCGGTGGTGGCCGGGGACGGGGTCGGCCCGAGGGTGACCGGGCGGGGTTCGGTCGGGCCGTCGACGCCTCCCGACGGTGTCGGCTGCCTGGGCGATGACGCCGGGGCAGGCGGGGTCGGTGGTTCCGCCGGGTCGCAGGGGTCCGGCGGTGCCGGAGGGGCGGCGGGTGAGCTCGGGCCGACGCGGAGCGGCGGGTCGACGAGCGGGTCGGCGATGCGGGGATCGTCACCGGTCGGCAACGGGTCGAGCGGAGCGGCGTGGTCGGGACGGAACTCGGGGCCGAGCCCGTAGAAGCCTCGGCGGATCCGCTCGGCCCGACCGGCGTCGTGCTCGTGCCCGAGCGCGTCGGCCAGGGCCTTGACCGGCGTCTTGCTGTCGACGACGTAGCCGTGGCGGTGCAGCCACGAGTGGATGTCGACCAGCGACAGCGGGCCGTACCGGTAGAGGACCCCGAGGCAGGCCTGCCGGAGCGTCGACCCACCCGCCACCCGGGCGTTCGGGGTGGCCGCGGCGAGCGGCGGGGACCCGATGGCCGGTGGGGTCCGGCCCTTCTGCCACGCGATGCGGGGCCAGAGGATGTCGCGCGTCTCGATCAACCGTTCCCGCACCCGCTCGCGTTCGGCGACGGCGGCGCTGATGGCCGCCTCGATGCGTTCGAGCTCGACGAACAGGTCCTCGCGCTCCTGGTGCATCCGGTCGCGTTCGATGCGGCTGAGGGCCGAGGCGCGGCGGTTCGGGGCCAGGGTGCTGGGCCGGTTGGGCTTGGGGGGGCGCCGGGGGGTCGGGCCCCAGTCGTCCGGCTCGGGCCCGGGGTCGACCTCGGTCGTCGGGCCGGCCGAAGGGCCGGTCGTGGGGCCGGCCGAAGGGCCGGTCGTGGGGTCGGCTGCCCCGTGATCGGACGGCGACGGTGGGGGCGGCGGTCCGGTTTCGCCTGTGTCGGGCGGCTGGTCGGTCGGGTCGTGGCCCGCCCGGTCGGCGGGGTCGGTGTCGTCGAGCATCGTGCACCTCGTGCGGATCGAAGCGGTTCCCGGCGACCGGCTCGACGGCGGCGGCGGTCGCGATCCGCGTTCCAGGTGGGTGGCGCCGTGTGTCGACGATCAAACCACGGGGGTGTGACAGCGAGGCTCGGGTCGCCCCGCGGATCGGCCCGCCGCCCCGCCTCGCGCCGCCGTCGACCACACCGATCCCGACTGCGTCTGCTGGCGAATCGCTAGCGAATCGCTGTCCGACGCAGTCGGAAACAGCACGTCAGCTGCCGCGGACGACGTCGATTCGCTAGCGATTCGCTGTCCGACGCACCGCGAAGTGGGTGTTGGAGCGGGGTGTGGATCGGGCCAACCGGAATGGAGGCGCCCGACGCCGACGCGGGACGACGCCTACCCGGCCCGCCGCCCCTCGCCCCGCCCGACCCGATCCTCCACCTCGGCCCGCATCTCCGCCTCGCGATCGCGCATCGCCTCCCGCCCCTCGGTGACGGCCTCGCGTACGGCCGGCCCGACCCGCCGGGCGGCGTCGACCGCCCGCTCCTGCACCTTCTCCGGCACGTAGCGCTCGACGACGGTGCGGACCCGCCGCTGGACCCAGAGCGACGAGCCAAGTCCCGCCGCGGCACCGGTGACGAACCAGAACGATCGCTTCGGCATGTCCCCTGCCTACTCGCTACCCGCGCCCGCGCAGCTTGCGGGCCGCCCGCTGCGCGCCGGTGGCCGCCGCCGCCGTCTTGATCACCGGCCGGCTCAGCGCCACGTACGCGGCCCGGGACGCCCCGTCGACCCGCGACGACACCGCCTCGGCGGCGTCGATGATCTGGCCGACCCGCTCGGTCTCCGCCCCGGCGGCCCGCACCGCGGCGGTCGCCTCCTCCAGCGCGGGCAGCGCCTGCTCACGGATGTCGGTCACCGCGGCGGCGACCTCGGCGAGCGTTCGGCTCAGCCGCACGACCAGCACGGTCAGCGCCGCCACCACCCCCAGCGCGGTGACGCAGGCGACCACGGCGGCCAGGTCGGCGGCCGTCACCGGTCGCCCCCCTCGCCCCGCCCCTCGGGCTCGTGCTGGGCGCGCAGGTCCTGCATGCGGCGGCTGATCTCCTCCTCGTGACCGTGGGACGACGGCTCGTAGTAGCGCCGTCCGACCAGCTCGTCGGGCAGGTGCTGCTGCGGCACCCAGCCCCGCGGGTCGTCGTGAGGATACTCGTAGCCCTCCCCGTGACCGAGTCCCTTCGCCCCCTGGTAGTGGGCGTCGCGCAGCGGCGAAGGCACCCGCCCGCCGGGGCCCCGCCGCACCTCCTCGCGCGCCGACCAGATCGCCATCGCCGTCCGGTTCGACTTCGGCGCGGTCGCCAGGTGGATCACCGCCTGGGCGAGGTTGAGCTGCGCCTCCGGCAAACCCACGTGGTCGACCGCCCGGGACGCCGCCTCGGCCACGAGCAGCGACGTCGGATCGGCCATGCCGATGTCCTCCGACGCGAGGATCACCAGCCGCCGGGCGATGAAGCGGGCGTCCTCGCCCGCCTCGAGCATCGTCGCCAGCCACCAGATGCCCGCGTCGGGGTCCGAGCCCCGGATGCTCTTGATGAACGCGCTGATCACGTCGTAGTGCTCGTCGCGCCCGTAGCGCAGCGCGTTGGCGCCGAGGGCGGCCTCCATGTCGCTCTCGATCACGTGCGGCGGCGAACCCCGTCCGCCCGCCAGCGCCACCGCGACCTCCAGCGCGGTGAGCGTCTGGCGCCCGTCGCCCCCCGCCCGCAGGACGAGGTGGTCGACGGCGTCCTCCGCCGCGGTCGCCCCCTCGGCCACGAGGCCGCGCGCGACCAGCTCCCTCAGGTCGTCCGCTCCCAACGGTTCGAGCCGGAACATCGTCGACCGGCTGAGCAGCGGCGGGTTGACCGTGAAGTACGGGTTCTCGGTCGTCGCCCCGACCAGGACGATCAGCCCCTCCTCGACGGCCGGGAGCAGCGCGTCCTGCTGCGACTTCGAGAAGCGGTGGACCTCGTCGAGGAAGAGGATCGTGCCCTGACCCCGCTCCCCCAGGCGCTGCCGACCCCGGGCGATCACCTCGCGCACGTCCTTCACCGTCGCGTCGACCGCGGACAGCGACTCGAACGCCTTCTCGGTCGCGGTGGCGACCAGGCGGGCCAGGGTGGTCTTGCCGGTCCCCGCCGGCCCCCACAGGATCGCCGACGAGAGCCGGTCGGCCTCGATCAGCCGCCGCAGCGGAGCATCCGGGCCGAGCAGGTGCGCCTGGCCCACCACCTCGTCGAGCGTCCGGGGCCGGAGCCGGTCGGCCAACGGGGCCCGGGCGGCCAACCGCTCCGACGCGGCCGCCGCGAACAGGTCCTCAGGCACCCGGCGAGGGTACCGCCGGGCCGGGGTACCGCCGCCCGCCCAACCGGTTCGCCGCCCGCCGCCCGCGCCGAGCACGATGGAACCCCTACGTGACGGCGACGTGCCGTCGGCCCCCCGAGGAGACTCCGAGATGACCGAGGCCGCCGGCCTGCGCACCCACTACTGCGGCGAGGTCCGGGCCTCCGACATCGGCCGGGAGGTGTCGGTCTGCGGCTGGGTCGGCCGCCGACGCGAGCACGGCGAGCACCTCGCCTTCCTCGACGTCCGCGACCACACCGGCATCGTCCAGTGCGTCGTCGACGGCTCGGTCGACGCCCGCAGCGAGTACGTCGTGCGCGTCACCGGCACCGTCGCCGGCCGGCCCGAGGGCACCGTCAACCCGAAGCTGCCCACCGGCGAGGTCGAGGTGCAGGACGCCACGGTCGAGGTCCTCTCGGTCGCCGAGCCGCCCCCGTTCCCCATCGACGAGCGGGCCGACGAGGTCGACGAACAGGTCCGCCTCCGGTACCGCTACCTCGACCTGCGCCGCGCCCGCATGCAGCGCAACCTCCGCCTCCGCGCCCAGGTGACCGCGGCGGTCCGCCGGGCGATGGACCGCAACGGGTTCGTCGAGGTCGAGACCCCGATGCTCATGCCCTCCACCCCCGAGGGCGCCCGCGAGTTCCTCGTGCCGAGCCGTCAGCGCCCCGGCTCCGCCTACGCGCTCCCCCAGAGCCCGCAGCTCTTCAAGCAGCTCCTCATGGTCGGCGGCGTCGATCGCTACTACCAGATCGCCCGCTGCCTCCGCGACGAGGACCTGCGCGCCGACCGCCAGTACGAGTTCATGCAGCTCGACATGGAGGCCAGCTTCGTCACCCAGGACGACGTCCTCGGCTGGGTGTCGGACGCCGTGCTCGACGCGGCCGAGGCGGTCACCGGCGAACGGCCGCCGGAGATCGAGCGCATGACCTGGCACGACGCGCTCGACCGCTTCGGCAGCGACAAGCCCGACCTGCGGTTCGGGATGGAGCTCGTCGAGCTGACCGCCCTGTTCGCCGACACCGGTTTCAACGCGTTCAAGGCGCCCACCATCAAGGGCATCAACGTCGTCGGAGGCGCGGCGGACCACGGCCGCAACAAGCTCGACGCCCTCACCGACCGGGCCAAGGGCCTCGGCGCCAAGGGCCTCGTCTGGATGAAGGTCGAGGCGGGTGGCGAGCTGGCGTCCCCGGTCGTCAAGTTCCTGTCCGACACCGAGAAGGCCGGCCTCGTCCAGGCGTTCGGCGCGGTCGAGGGCGACCTGCTGCTCCTCGTCGCCGACGAGTGGCTGCCCGCCTGCGAGGTGCTCGGCACGCTCCGCACCGACATCGCCCGTCCGCCGGTCCACGAGGGGCCCTACCGGTACCTGTGGGTCGTCGACTTCCCGATGTTCGTCGGCGTCGACGAGGCAGGGAACCCCAAGCCGGGTCACCACCCCTTCACCCGCCCCCATCCCGAGGACCTCGACCGGCTCGAGACCGACCCCCTCGCCGTCCGCTCGATCGCCTACGACCTCGTCCTCAACGGCTGGGAGCTCGGCTCCGGGTCGCTCCGGATCCACGAGCCCGACCTGCAGGCGCGCATCTTCCGCTTCCTCGGCATCTCCGAGGAGGAGGCCCACGCCCGCTTCGGGTTCTTCCTCACCCCGTTCCGCTACGGCGCCCCACCCCACGGGGGCTTCGCGTTCGGCATGGAGCGCCTGGTCGCGATCCTCGCCGGCGAGGAGAACATCCGGGAGATCATCGCCTTCCCGAAGCCGCAGTCCGGCGTGGACCCGATGACCGACGCGCCGACCCCCGTCGACGACGCCGCCCTCGCCGACCTGGGTCTTCGCCGCCTCCCGCCCACCGCCTGACCGGGCCCCGTCCGCGGCGCGACCGACCGCCCGGGACCGGCTCCGACCCGCGCCGCGGGCCCGACCGGGGCGGCGACGACCGCCGGTAGGGTGCGGACGATGACCGGACATCCGTCGGCGACCGACGTGGCGGAGATCCTCGGCGCCGCGCCGACCCGGGCCTTCGTCGCCGGCGAGTGGGTCGACACCGGCCGCACCTTCCCGGTCGACGACCCGGCCACCGCGGCGCCGATCGCCGAGGTCGCCGACGTCGACGCCGCCCTCGCCCTCGACGCCCTCGCCGCGGCCGACGCCGCCCAGCCCTCGGTGGCGGCCCTCCCCGCCCGCGACCGGGGCGAGCTGCTGCGCCGCGTGTTCGAGCTGCTCCGCCGCGACCGGGAGCGCCTCGCCGTCCTCATGACGATGGAGATGGGCAAGCCCCTCGCCGAGAGCCGCGGCGAGGTCGACTACGCGTCGGAGTTCTTCCGCTGGTTCTCCGAGGAGGCGGCTCGCATCGACGGCGGCTACCGCCGGGCCCCGTCGGGCAACGGGCGCATCCTCGTCCTGCGCCGTCCGGTCGGCCCGTGCCTCCTGATCACGCCCTGGAACTTCCCCCTGGCGATGGGCGCCCGCAAGATCGCGCCGGCGATCGCCGCCGGGTGCACGAGCATCGTCAAGCCGGCCGGGCTCACCCCGCTGACGATGCTCGCCCTCGCCGAGCTGGTCGCCGAGGCCGGCGCGCCGCCGGGGCTCCTGTCGGTGATACCGACCACCGACTCGGGGGCGACGACCGGTCCGCTCATCGCCGACGACCGCCTCCGCAAGCTGTCCTTCACCGGCTCCACCCCCGTCGGACGGACGCTCCTGCGCCAGGCCGCCGACCGGGTGCTCCGCGTGTCGATGGAGCTCGGCGGCAACGCCCCGTTCGTCGTGTTCGAAGACGCCGACCTCGACGCCGCGGTCGACGGCGCCGCCCTCGCCAAGCTCCGCAACGGCGGCGAGGCGTGCACGTCGGCCAACCGCTTCCTCGTCCACGAGGCGGTCGCCGATCCCTTCACCGCCCGCCTCACCGAGCGGATGGCCGCCCTGACCGTGGGCCCGGGCATCGATCCCGGCGTCGACCAGGGCCCCCTCATCGACGCGGGCGCGGTCGACCGGGTCACCGGCTGGATCGCCGAGGCCGCCGACGCCGGGGCCGACGTGCGCCTCGGCGGCGGGCCGATCGACCGACCCGGGCACTTCGTCCAACCGACCGTCGTGGTCGGCGCACCCCGCGGATCGCGGCTCGACGCGGACGAGATCTTCGCCCCCGTCGCCGCGGTCTCCACCTTCGCCGACGAGGAGGACGCGATCCGACGGGCCAACGACACGCCCTACGGGCTGATCGCCTACGTCTACACCCGGGGCCTCGACCGGGCCCTGCGCGTCAGCGAGGCCCTCGAGACCGGCATGGTCGGCCTCAACCGGGGCGTCGTCAGCGACCCGGCGGCCCCGTTCGGCGGCGTCAAGCAGTCCGGCCTCGGTCGCGAGGGCGGCGCCGAGGGCATCGACGAGTACCTCGAGAC
>JAAYBP010000184.1 GCA_012730075.1 Acidimicrobiales bacterium
GGTTCAGGCGGTGAGGTACTGGGTGAGCGCCTTGCCCTGGGCGCGCGCGGGGGCGGGGGCCCCGAGCAGCCGGGCGATCGTGGGGGCCACGTCGACGTGGAGGATCGACGCCGGCGAGTCGACGTCGCGCACCCCGGCGCCGGACATCACGAACGTGGCCCACACCTCCGAGTAGGAGCCGTGGTCGCCCCGCGTGCCGGCCGGCGGCAGGATGCCCGCACCCCACCCGGGCTGGGACTGCACGATGAAGTCCCCGGACCGGTTGTCGCCCGCCAGGTACAGCAGCGCTCCGAGCGGTGCCGGGCGGAGGGTCCCCTCGACCGACGCGAGGGTGGTCTCGAGCAGTGCCCACGAGGCGGGGTCCTCGCGGCGGTCACCCGCCAGGTACACCATCATCGTCCGACCGGCGGGCACCAGGACGACGTCGGTGGTGGCGGCCACCGACTGCCCGGCGGCGAAGAGGAACTGGGGCGTGAAGCCGGCGTCGCGCAGGGCGGTGAACATCGGGGCGCCGAAGGTCCGGGTGTAGCTCGACATGCCGTGGTCGCCGGTCAGGACGAACGTGGTGCGGTCGGTCAGGCCCTGCGCCTCGACCTCGGCGACGAGCCGCCCGACCTGCTGGTCGAGCTCGACCATGGCGGTGAGCAGGTTGGGGGACTCGGCACCCTCGGCGTGGCCGATCGAGTCGAGGTCGTCGCAGTAGACGGCGAGCAGGCTCGGCGTCGCGCTGAGCGTCGTCGCCGTCCCGCCCGAGTCGACCGGTTCGCCGCGCAGCATCGCGACGGCGTCGTCGAAGCGACGGGAGCACGGGCCGCCGGGCTGGGTGTAGAGCGCGTCGGGATCGCGGTACTCGACGCCGTTCCCCTGGAGGATGAAGTACTGCGCCGCGCCGACGACGTCACCCCGCGCGCGGAGGACCTCGGCGATGGTGGGCACATCGATGGCGCGGGTCTGCCCCCGGTAGGTGTTGGCGCCCTTGTCCCACCAGTAGGCGAGGTTGCGCGTGCGGTTCGGCCAGGCCCCGCTGACGAGGGAGGCGAAGGACGGGTTGGTGATCGGCAGGAGCGGGGCGTGGGTCCGCCCGATCACCCCCTCGGCGGCCAGCGCCTCGAGGTTCGGCATCGGCACCCGGCCGAGGTACTCGTCGTCGAAGCCGTCGAACCCGATCAGTACGACGAGGTCGGCCGGCGGGCCGGGGCTCGCCTGCGTCGCCGGCCGCCCGGTGGTCGTGGGAGCCGTGGCGGGCACCGATCCCGCGGCGCCGACCGGAGGGGCGGCCCCGGCCAGCCACACCACCGCGACCAGCACCGCGACGGCCGCCTGCACTCGACCTCGGACCACCGCGACCTCCACTGCGCTCGTCCCCGGGCGGCCGCACGCTACCCCCGACCTCCAACCCGTGGCGGCGCCGCGTGGGCGGGTAACGGTTTTCCTCCGACCCCACCTGTTACCACCGTAGGGTGGGCGTCCGCCGGAACGACCGAGAGGGAGCGGACCACCGATGGGGCGACGAGCGATGGCGGCGTTCCTGGTGA